>DATCFX010000867.1:0-4597 GCA_036509275.1 Pirellulales bacterium
TTTGCTGTCGAGCAGATATATCCGCCGCGTCAGCCACTGCCGGTAATTCCCGTCGGCGGCCCTGGCCAATTCGTCGTTCAATCGCTGCTCGCCGCGGCGGAATTGCCCCAACTGCTCGTAGTAGCCGACCAGCGCGGACAACGCCTCTCGGGCCGAAGCCGGCAGCCCGCCGCCGTGCGCCCGCGCGTGTTCGTCCAGCGCCGCTTCGAGCGTTCGGGCGGCATCTTCCAGTCGCCCGTAGAGCGCCTGCGTGGCGGCCAGGCACACGGCAATTTGCAGGGTGCTATCCGGTCCGCGCGGGGCACGCTCGTACAACGCGGCTAGTTCTCGAAGCTGCTCGGTCGCCAGCGGCTGTTGAGAAATCTTGCCCAGGCTCAACAGCAGTCCGGCCATCAGCGCCGGCTCGCCGTCGGCCCAGTGCTGGTCAAAAGCCCGCGCGAGCGCGGCGAGCGCAGCTTGCACGTGCGGCCCCGGCTGGTCGACGATCTCGGCGGCCGCGCGCTCGACGAGCGTTTCGAACAGATCAAGCGCCCGCCGATCGGTATTCGTCGTGGCCTGCGACCGCAACTCGCGGATCCGCTCGAGCATCCGATCCGAGCCGGCCTCATTGCGGACTTCGGCCAGCAGCGGCGCGAGCGACTTGAGCAGCGGATAGATGCCTTCGGCCGTATGCCCCAGCACCGTGTCCGGCAGCCCGACGAGCAACCGCTCGTCGTGAGTGTGCTGGTAAAATTGGAGGGCCAGGCGCGCGGCCTCGTCGTTGGAATTCGATTTTTTGAGGACGGCGAGCAAGGCCTGCCGAGCTTCGTTGTCGCTGCCGGTGGGCTTGGACGCGTCGGCTTCCCAGCGGTTTTGCCGCTCGTGCAGCCAACTAAGCAGTCGCCAATCGGAAATCGCTGCGTAGGCCGCGGCCAACGCCTGCCGCGACTCGCGCTGGCGGTCGACGGCCAAGTACCAATCGGCCAACGTTCGCTGGTCGCCGGGGTCGAGGTCGTCGCTGGCGCGAAGCTGCTCGAACTGGGCAATCGCCGCGTCCAGTCGGCCGACTTCAGCCAGCAGATACCCGAGCGTCCGCCGCCACAGGCTTTCGGCAACTCCCGCGTCAACCCAGCCGGCCAATGTTCTTTCGAGCTCTTGCGGCCGATCGAGCGCCACGAGCAGTTGCGCCTTGTACAGTTTCCAGCGCGTCGAGGCCGGCGCCGCCGCGATCGCCCGATCGAGATAAGTCAGCGTCCGGCCGGCTAACTGTTCGGAGCCGGGTCTGGCCGCCAGATCCATGAGCGCCGTTACCACGTGATGCACCAAGCGCGGTTCGAGTGTTTCGAAATTGCGATCACCCGCCGCCTGCGCCGGATCGGCCGGCAGCATGGCCCAAAGCTTGTCTATCTGCCGGGGCACGTCTTGCCCGGTGCGAATCCGAAGCGTGATGATCTCGGCTTCGAACCACCGCGCCAGTGGCCCGACGTGCTGGCCCGCTACGGCTTGCAGCCGGTCGGCAAACTCGCTGCGGGCTTGCCGGCCGGCTGCGGCCTTCGCGGCGGCCCACTGCTGGCGTGTCAGTTGCTCGGGATGAGCGGTCGCTGCGAGCACCCGCTGGCGGCGCATTTTCACCATCTGATCGCTCAACTTTTGCAAGGCGCCGACGCGCACGGCTAGCAGCGCCGGGGGCGGCAGCTTCTCGCCGCCTAACTGACCAATCAGGGCCAGCGCGTCGCGCTGGTGCTCGCTCGACCAGGGCGCGATCAGCAGCGCGTCGAACCATTGGATGCGATCCTCTGCCCGATGCTCCGGCGGGTCGGACTGCACGATGTCGCGGAGCACTTTGGCCCGGCCTTCGCCATCGAACTGATGCTGCAGGATCGCGGCCAGCCGCAGCCCGAGCAGACGCTTGCCCGCGGGATCTATTTCGGCTTGCCAGCGCCGGCGGACCAGATCGCGCATCGTGCGCCACTGCGGGAGATCCTCGTTCGCGGCGTAGCCGGACAGCCAGCTCAAGCAGCGCTCGATTTGCGCGACCGGCAGGCGATCGATCTTGTCTTCGAGCATTCGCAGCGTTTTTGCGATCAGTTGCCGCCCTTGGTCGCTGCGCATGAACCAGGAATCATAGAATAAACGGCTAAGACTGCCGGACTCGCCGCTGGCCAGCACGTCGCACCAGGCCGCTTCCGGCAAAACCTCAGTCCAGCCGGGCTCCAAGGCATAGGAGTTCTGCTGGTGCAACTTCCCTGCAAAATCCTCGGCCGCGAATATCTGGGCACTGGCGATGGCAGACAACTTTTCCGGGCGGCATGCCTTGCGGAGCCAGTCGCCAGCGGTTTTCGAGGCTTCTGCAAGTCGATTATCGAACGTCAAAGCCGACAGATATTGCTCCCATTCGATCCAGTGGCCCGACGGATCGTCCAGATGCCGGGCCAGCCGCTCGGCCACCGCACGATAATCGCCCCGGCGCTCGAGTAACTCGATGCGCAGATTGCGAAGCGTGCGGGACGCATCGTCGTCCCGCGGTAACTGCTGTTCGACCCGATCGAGCACGCGAAAGGCCTGTGCATGGTCGCCGGCGGCCGAGAGCGCGCGCACGTAGCGGCTCTGGGCTGTCACGTCGCGCGGATAGCGCTCGGCCAGTTGTTTGCTCAGCGCCAGGGATTCGTCGATCCGCCCGACCCGAGACAAAGCCGCTTCGCGGCGCTGGGCCCAGATTCGCCAGCCATCGGCCGGCGGCGCGATCCGCCGAAACACCGGCTCCAGCCGATCCAACAGTTGGAGATATTCATTGCCGGCCAGTTGGTTGCTGGCCAACGTGAGCGCATGCTCGGCCAGAAACGCATCGTCCGCGCTGGCCGGCTCGGCGGCGAGTTTGCCGGCCGCGGCCAGCAGGCGCTGCCGGCCCTCTTCGGCGCGGTGGCCGCCTAGGAGCAACTCGATCCCCAGCCACCCGATCCCCGGCACATCCAGGGCCAGCCGCCGCGCGGCCGCAAACTGGACAAACACCCGCGACCAATCCTGCCGCTGGTAAGCTTCGCGCAGCAACACCAACCGATCTTCGAAGGTGGTCCGCGCCCGATGCTCATGCGCCGCGACAGCGCCCGGCAGCGGCTCGTACAACCATTGCACCGAGCCCAACTGCGATTGTTCGGCTTGCCAACGCTCGGCGAATTGCCCCGGGCCGAGCTGGCGGAATGTGCGCTGGTACTCGCGCCGCTGGTGATAAGGAGTGCGGATCTCGACCTTAGCGGCCCACCACGCGCCGGCGACTTGCACAAAATCGGAGAAGGTCGTCTTGGTCGTCTGTTCACCGTGGCTGGTTTGCTCGAACTCGAGCACGACACCCCGGGCCCGATCCACGAGGATCCGATATTGCCAGCCCCACGTGGTGAGCGGATCAAGTAGCAGCAACACGCGGTCGCCAGCTTGCGGCTGGATTCGCACCTTGTACTTTTCGCCATATTCCTCCTCCAGAGACTGCTGGACATTGCCATTGAGATAGACTGGAAACTCCAGCCGGTCTTTGGCCATTGGAGGCCGCGTGCTTCCGAGGCGAAAGGCCGCCGCGACGCTGGCACGCTGCTGCCGGTCGCACCAATCGACATAGGTTCGACCGCGTCTGGACTCGACCCGGGTCAGCCAGGCCGAGCGATCGATGAGTATCAGGCTCGAGCCGGTTGCTTTCAACGGCTCGTCGCCCGATTCACGAGCACGAGTCTGGATACGGATCTCGAGGCCGTCGGCCGTGCGCAGCGATGCATTGCGCAGCAAGGCTTGCGAAATGGCCCGGGCTTCGGCCGGCCAGTTGCTAGGGGCGGACGGCTTGGCGTAGCCGGCAGGCAGCGGCGGAAACACGCTGAACGGCGGGCCCCAGCGATCGTCCGCACCACGTAGCGCCCAATTCCAGTCGACATTGGGGTCGCCGAACAGCCGAGCCGGAGCGGTCGACGACACATCCGCGTCGCGCAGCCGCCCTTCGATCAGCGGCCCGACGCCGGTCAGCGGTTGGAAATCGCGCAGGTCGCCCTCGCCATCGCCTTGAAACCCAAATGCACCGCGACCGCCGCGCCGGCCAGTTTCGTACCACGCTTCGTCGGCCGCGGACTCGCTGTTTTCCGCGTCGAAATCTCCGGCAGGTTCTTGCACGACCACGTCGACATTCGCCTCGCGGAACGTATCTTGTTCCTCAAATTGCGGCAACTGCACGGTGGTTTCAGCTAACATGCCGCCCACGCCACCACCGCCACCACCACCACCAAACATGCCGCCACCCCCGCCGCCGGCTCGGCCCCCACGTCCTGGGCCGTAGTTGCGGCTCAGCCCGCCGTCGAAAATCATGTAGCCGGCGTACGAATTGCCTTCGTTGCCGTCGAAGTGGCCGGCAAGCCACCCGACATCATCGGGCGTGGGAAATTCGTCGGGCTCGCGCCCCAGCCTGGCCAGATGCGCGAGCACGGCCCGCCGCAGCCCGATTCGCCATTGGCCGGCCCGTTGGATTTGCCGCTCGCGCAGCGCGAGCGTTGCCCGCTCGTGGCCCTCGGCAAAAAACTTCTCGCCATTGCGCATTTCGTAGCGGCGCTTAACCTGGAAACGCGCGCGATCCGCATCGCTTTCG
>DATCFX010000868.1:0-4829 GCA_036509275.1 Pirellulales bacterium
TGCACATACGAGGCGCAATGGAACTCGACGCTGCGGAACGATCAGCCGCAAGCGGCCGCCGAAGCCCTGTCGCGAGCGTTGGACGGGCGTCAGCGGCCGCGACGCATCGGGGTCGAGTTCTCATCCTTCGGACGGCACTACGGCCTGGAGGCCGAGACGATTGACATTGAGCCGGCGCTGTTTCGTCTGCGCCGCCGCAAGGATGCCGACGAGTTGGCTTTGCTGGGTCGCGCAATCGCGGCCACCGGGGCCATGTATGCCGAAGCGCGGCGGATTATCGAGCCGGGCATGAATGAGTTGGAAATGTTCAACCGCTTGCAGGCCACGGCTGTCGAGAGCTGTGGCGAAATGCTCACCGGCACGGGCAACGACTATGCCAGCGGCGTGCGTGGCGGACCGCCGCGCAATCGCCGCATCGAGGACGGCGAGCTGTATATCCTCGACCTGGGGCCGGCCTACCGTGGTTACTTTGCCGACAATTGCCGCGCGCTGGCCGTCAATCGCCGGCCCACCGACTTGCAGCAAGCGGCCTGCCAGCACGTGGCCGCCGCGTTTACGCTGGTCGAACAGTTTGTGCGACCGGGAGCCAGTTGCCGCCAGCTCGTACGGCTGGTGCAGGAGCACATGGACCGCGCCGCCTGCGGCACCTTCGATCATCACCTGGGACACGGCATCGGCCTGTTCCCACACGAGGCGCCGCATTTGAATCTGAACTGGGACGACACGTTCGAAGAGGGCGACGTGTTCACCTCCGAACCCGGCCTGTATGCGCCCGAACTGCGGGCCGGCATTCGCCTGGAGAACGACTATCGGGTCACGGCGAACGGCGTCGAACTGTTGAGCGATTTTCCGCTCGGGCTGTGAGCGTCTCGCGAGTCGCCGGAAGTCTCACGACTTCCGCTACGATGAGTTGACGCGGCGCCGGAAGTCTCACGACTTCCGCTACGGCTTACCAGTCCAGCGTCGGGCGGCGATCCGCGCCGCCTGACTCGGACTTGGAGCCGCCCGCTACGATGCTGCCAGGGATCGCACCTGCCGTGGGCATTACCGAAGTTGCGCCGGCCCATGCCCGCGGCTGATAGAGGTGTACCGCGAAACTCGAACTCTGCCGGCGAATGCCTTGCGGCACCACGGCCGTCAGACGTAGCGACGGAAAGGCGAAGCCCTTGGGATTGTTGTTCGTCGACGTGAGCGGCATTTGCTTGAGGGGCTGGACGTTAATCGGCGCGAGTACATTGGGTTTCGGCGGCGGAAACGTCGGCCTAATGAGCGAGAATTCTCGCGGGATAACGATCGCCTGGGCCGTGGCCGTTTGGCCTAGCCAGCCCACGCTCGCGGCAACCAGCAACCAGCAACTGATTCGCAACATGTGCCACCCACCTCTCCACGGAACGGAAGCGGCCCCACCGATGGTTCATCGGATGGCAAACCAGGTAACTTGAGCCGATTCTCCGCCCTTGCCGGCTGCATGCATTGTAGGGGGGCCGCCGGCTGTGCTTGCTGGCCCGCTGGCTGCTGAACCCTGCGAGCCGCACGATTTCGATTGCACCCTCGGTGGCCGCGTAGCCGAAAAATGGTTGGGTAATCCGCACGCACGTTCGCCCTTCGCGCCTGGCCTCCACGCGGTTGACAGTCTCCGGCGTCTCGCCGCCGGAAAGGCTGTGATCACCGTTGGCAGGTTGCGGGCAGGCGGCCGGGGACAGCGCCGCCGAGTGTTTCGAGGGACCCCATGTCGCCGGTTCGCGCGCTCCGCTACCTGTATCTGGCCTACTTCTCCGCGCCGCGCCACGACCGCTTGTTGTACCGGCATGCCCGCAACCATCGCGTCCAGCGGATCTTGGAACTTGGGCTGGGCAGCACCGAGCGGGCTTGCCGGCTGATCGAGCTTGCGACCCGCGCCAGCGGCCAGCGCGTGAGCTATACGGGCATCGATCTGTTCGAGCTGCGCGGCGAACAGACCGCTGGCGTGTCGCTCAAGCTGGCCCATCGCCGCCTGGCGGCCACCGGCGCTCGCGTGCGCCTGGTTCCCGGCGACCCGCACTCGGCCCTGGCAGCCGTGGCCAACAGTCTGGTCGCAACCGACCTGGTGATCGTCTCGGCCGACCAGGATCGCCCGGCCTTGGAGAAGGCGTGGTTCTATCTGCCCCGCGTGCTCTCGCCGGCGGCGGTCGTGTTTGTCGAAGAGCCGGTGGCTGGCGGCATCTTGCTGCGACAGATGCCGGCCGACGAGCTTGCCCGGCTCGCGGCTTCGCCTGGTCGCCGGCGAGCCGCCTGAGTTCCGGCGCCGCCCCGGACTAGGGCTTCGTTGTCATCGCCGGGTAGCCCGACATCGCCTGGCAAACCGTCGTCGTCTGGCAGCACCTTCGGTTCTTCTCGGCACGGCTTGCGCAGTTTGTACCGCTCAAGATCCGCGGTGGCCCACGTTTTTGTCTCGCAGCACGGTTCACCGTCCCCCGGCGAAGATTAGCCGTTTGAATCGTCGGCTGCGATTTGCCATAATGCGAAGGTACTGGGGTCGTGCCTGCCTTTTCTGCATGTCTGTGTTTTTTGTAAACCATTGAGGCGTCGATGTTTAAGTGCCTAAGCGCGGAGGCGCTGGGGGTGGTGTGCGGCCAGGGCGAGTTGATCGAACTGGCACTTTCCTACGGTTTCAAAGGCATCGAACTCGACATCATCGAGTTCACCGAGCAGGCCAAGGCGCAAGGCCTGCCCAAGGCCCGGCGGCTGCTGGATAGCGCGAAGCTCAAAATCGCCAGCTTTCAATTGCCGCTGGATGTCGAGGCCGACGACGACGTGTTTCGGGCCCAGGTTCAGCGGCTGCCCGATTGGGCGACTTCCGCGGCCGAAATGAAATGCACGCGGGCGCTGGTGCGGATCGCGCCGGCTTCCGACTTTCGTCCCTTTCATCAGAATTTTGAGCTCTACCGCAGCCGGCTGACGGAAATCGCCCGACTGGTCGAACCCTCGGGCATTCGCCTGGGCCTGGCCTTCCAGGCGGCCAGCGACGTGCGGCAGGGCAAGGCTTTTGAGTTCATTCGCGGGCTCGATGCGCTGCTGATGTTGTTGAGCGTGCTGGGCGCGGGCAACGTGGGCATCGTGCTCGACCTATGGGATCTGTACGCTTCGGGCGGCTCGATCGAGGCGATTCGCAAGCTCTCGGCCGACAAGATCGTGGCGGTGCAAGTGGCCGATGCGGCCAGCGACGCGGCGGCAGACGGCTGGCCTTCGACGAGCCGCGTTTTGCCGGGCGAAACCGGCCTGATCGACACGGCGGGCGCTCTGGCGATGCTCGCCGAGCTGGGCTACGACGGCCCGGTGGTTCCCGTGCCGCACCGCAGCCGCCTGGCCGGCCTGCGGCGCGAAGCGATCGTGAAGCTGGCGGGCGAAAAACTCGACCAGGTCTGGAAGGCCGCCGGCTTGAACCCCGCCGGCAAACTGGCTACTTCGGCCGCTCGACGATAAGGATCGTGGGCGGGCCGGCTCAATGAAGGTGCCCTGCATCAAACATCGTCTGGCCATTGCGGCTCTTGTCTTGATCTCGCTGGTCGCGGCCAGCGTGGCGGCCGATTGGTGGAGCGCGTTGCCGCCGGGCATCAAGCCCAGCTACGTCGGCCGCCAGACCTGCGCCCGCTGCCATGCGAATCAACTCCGCTCGTGGGCCGGCTCGGACCACGCGCTGGCCATGGATCTGGCCACGGACAAGACTGTCGAAGGCAACTTCGACGATCAGCACTTCACGCACTTGGGCATCCAGAACCACATGTTTCGCCGGGATGGCAAGTTCTTCATCACCACCGACGGCCCCGACGGCAAGCCGGCGACCTACCCGATCAAGTACACGTTCGGCGTACGCCCGTTGCAGCAGTACCTGGTCGACTTTCCGCGCGGCCGGGTGCAAGCCTGGAGCGTGGCCTGGGACACCCAGCGAAAGCGCTGGTTTGATCTGCACCCGGACGAAAAAATTCCGCCCGACGATTGGCTGCACTGGACCAAGGCCGGGCAGAACTGGAACTACATGTGTGCCGAATGC
The DNA here is from genome assembly GCA_036509275.1 of Pirellulales bacterium. Lineage (GTDB taxonomy): Bacteria > Planctomycetota > Planctomycetia > Pirellulales > PNKZ01 > DATATB01. The sequence goes on from DATCFX010000868.1 coordinate 4,031, forward strand.
CACTCCACGGATCTGAAGAAGAATTACGATCTGCAGACCGACAGCTACCACACCACGTTTTCGGAGATCAGCGTCAGTTGCGAAGATTGTCACGGGCCGGGCAGCTTACACGTCGAGCTGGCCGAAAAGCGCTCGCTGTTCTGGGACCGCAACTACGGCTACGGCCTGACGAAGATGAAGGGCCAATCGAACCGGGCCCAAATCGACATCTGTGCTCGCTGCCATAGCCGGCGCCGCGTGGTGGCCGGAGGCTACGAGCCCGGCGATCCGTTTCTCGACTTCTACGATCCGGAGCTGCTCGACGGCGAGATTTACTATCCCGACGGCCAGATTCGCGAAGAGGACTACGAATACGGTTCGTTTCTGCAAAGCCGGATGTATCGCGAAAACGTCCGCTGCACCGATTGCCACGACCCGCACACGTCGCGGCTGCGGGCCGAGGGGAATCAGCTTTGCGTCCGCTGCCACTCGGCCGGCAAATTCGATGGCCCGACGCACCACCATCACAACGTCGGTTCGCAGGGCGCGCGCTGCGTCGAGTGCCACATGCCGGTGCGTAAATACATGATCGTCGACCCGCGCCGCGACCATAGCATTCGCATTCCGCGGCCCGATCTGACCCGCGACCTGGGCACGCCCAACGCCTGCCAGGCATGCCACGAAAAGAAGTCGCCGCAATGGGCGATCGACACGCTCGACCAGTGGTATGGAGACCATTGGCGTGCGACAACGCACTACGGCCGGGCGATTGCCGGCGGTCGCCGGGGCGATCCGCACGCCGAGGCCGACTTGATCGAGT
>DATCFX010000869.1:0-5070 GCA_036509275.1 Pirellulales bacterium
CCACTTTGCCACAAACCCGACGCTCCGCATCGGACAACCGCACGATATACTTCTTGTTCATGGGAACCTCCTTGTGGACGGAAGGTTCCTCGATTCTCGAACTTTGAGTCAACCCCAATTTCTAGATTTGACGGGGCACTACTCTTCAGTTGATCCCTTCGCGGGCTTCCTTCGAGCACGAAACATTCTGGGTAGCAGAACGCTGACGAACGGGGGGGTTCACGCGGCGACGGGACTGGTGCGGCTCGAACGCGCGCAGTGCGCGACCATCGACCGCGCCGCAATCCAAACTTCAGTACGAGCACCCTGGGGCGATCATGAGGCGGAGCGCAGATAGGGTCAAAGGTGCGTGCAGCACGTTCGCTTCCCAATCGTCCGAATCGTTTGCCACGCGCCCTCGCAACGGTGGTCGATTCGCGACCACGGCTTTCGCCGGGCCAATGCCCGCGCTGCTGCTCTGCATGGCATAAACCGTTCGTTCAGGGCTCGCGCGCTGCCGTGCTTTTCGGTCCAGCGCTCGATCGTCCAGCCAGGCGAAATGCGGCTGGTGAGTAGCGGGCTTTAACTGGTTATTTTCCGCAAGAACAAGCATTTATTGAGTCCGAACGTGCGGGCCTAATCGCTAGTTCTTCGCTTCGGCATGGGCCGCAATACCGCGCTCGTGATGAGTGCGCCGAGCGACCGAACTGAAAAACGCTTTAAATAGTTTTTTTGCTTGCAGCCGCGACAAAATGTCACGACAATCGGCCTACGCGGCACCTGCGACAAAATGTCGCCACAATCCGCGTATTTATCCCCCAGCGATTTAGCGACGCGCGCTGGCCGTGTGCGAAATCTCCTGGTAGGCGAGTCGACCGCATGCCAGAGGACAACCGAGTTAGGACCGACGATTCAATAACCTCGCAGATCTTCTCGAACAGCGCCGCTTTTCCGCTGCTAGCACTGAGAAGATTGCGACGTTATTCAATCCTGGATCCTTCGCGTGTAGGAATGCATTTCTTGGAAGCGGTCATGATGGGCGTTTTTCGAGTTGGCGACCGATGGAGACGTGGGGCGACGCGCCGCAACGCTTCGGCAAGTGCGTTTTCGGCCAACGCGGATGCTTCTGGTCGCAGCGCAACTCGGCATGACGCGCCATCGATGCATGACTCGCCCTCAATCGTAACTCACGCGCAACGCGTCGTTCGTCAGCGGAGCACCGTCGATGCCATGCACGCGACGGAACCACGATCCGCAAAGCCACGTCCCGTGCCGCTGACTTCATCATCGGCCAAATACTAGAACGACACATCGCGTGTCACACGCGCCACTCTATGCACCACTTGCAACGCGCCTTGCGGCGCACTCCACAAGTTGTCGGTCAGCAGCCTGTAGGTCGGCAGCGCGCGCGCGTAGCAGCGCGGACGCGCCTCTTGAATTCAGCAGAGCGCAGCGAAGGTTTGGTGAGTTGCACAGGTCGGTGAGCAGGTATCAGTTCAGTCGCACGGATTCTTTTACGCCAGGATCGTCGCCATGTTGCGGCCCAAAGTGTTACGCCGGAAATTGCGGGTGTGGACCACGTACGCAGCCATCTTCGGGATGCTCTTCACGGGCACGCCCGGGGTGAGTCTGGCCGCGACTTATACGTGGAACGGGTCGGGCAGCACCTGGAGCACGGCCACCGACTGGACTCCCAACGGCGTGCCGCTGGCAGCCGACACGGCAGTCTTCAACAGCACCAGCGGCACCGGCAGTACGATCACCGTGACCGCCTCCACCGTGTTCGACAACCTGGTGTTCGACACGACCACCACCGGCTTGGGCAGCTTCACGTTCACCGGCGGCTCGTTCACGCCCACCGCCGGCGGCAGCATCACGATCAACAACAACGGCACCTTCACGGGCTATGAAAACATCAGTTCCGGCATCACGCTGGCCGCGGGCGCTTTCACGCTCGCCAACTACAACACGGGCGGCACGCTCTCCATCGGCGGCAACATCACCGGCGCGGCGTCCAGCACGCTAACGTTGGGCGGCAACGGCGCCGGCAATATCAGCGGCATCGTCAGCGGCACCACGCAGTCGCTGGCGGTCAACGGCGGCAACTGGACCTTGAGCGGCGTGAATACTTATGCCGGCGCGACGATCCTCAGCGGCGGCACGTTGGCCGCCACGACCAGCGCTAGCGCGCTGGGCGCCGGCGCGCTCACGCTCTCCGGCGGAGCCCTGAACCTGAGCAACACCTCGGGTACAAGCTTGAGCTTCGGCCGCAACACCACCGTCACCGCCCCGGCCAACGTCAGCGGCTACCAGGCGATCACCGGCAATGTCGCCTCGATCATCACCAGCGACGTCTCGGCTGTCGGCGCCGGCAACGTTTACACCATGGGCACCTTGGCCATCGGCGCGCAGACGCTGACCGTCAACGGTGGTCCCAACGTCACTAGCGGCGTGGCCGGCCTGACCTTCGGTGCCGTGAGCTTGAGCGGCTCGCCGACCTTCACCGTCAACAACCCGGCCGGCGGCGGCAACACGCTGCTGACGCTGGGCAACGTTAGCCCCGGCGCCAACGTCATGACGTTCAACGGCACAGGCGCCACGACCTTTGCCGGATCGACCGTGACTATTGGCGCCTCGACGTCGATCTTCAACAATGGCACCGGCGCCGCGTTGAACTTGGGCAACCTCTCGCAAGGCGCCTTCACGCTCACCACCGGCGGCACCGGCGGGATCACCGCCGGCAACGTCGCCCTTACCGGCGCCGCGGTCTTCACGAACACCAGCGGGTTCAATTCCAGCTTTTATCCCCTGTCGATCACCGGCAATATCACCGGCACTCAAAATCTGACGTTTGAGTCTACCAGCCTGTCCGGCGCCTTCGGCGCGGGCGGCATCAATGTCAGCGGCAATATCCAGACGAGCACGGGCACCGTCACGGTCAACAGCCCGGCCGGCAATGCCGGCACCGTGTGGCTCTCCGGCGCTAACACGTACAGCGGCGCGACGGTCTTGACCGCCGGTGCCCTGCGCGCGACCAGCGGCGCCACGTCCGGCGCGCTTGGCACGGGAGCCCTGACCTTGAGCGGCGCCAACAGCACGCTGGAACTGGTCAACGCGCCGGGCAGCAGCAGCCTGGCCTTCGGCAACAACGCGACCGTCAGTGCCAGCATGTCGATTCTCAGCGGCCTGACCAGCCTGGGCGCCGGCAACACCTATACGCTGGGCACGCTCAGCATGGGTGCCCAGACGCTGACCGTCGGCGCCGGCGAGTTCGTCACCAGCGGCACCGCGGGCGTCACCTTTGGCGTCACCACGATATCGGCCACGGGCGCCACGATCAACGTCAACAACAGCTTTTATCAAACGGATCCCTTCAGCAGCAACAGCTTGCCGACGACCACCACCCAATTGAACCTGGCCAGTCTGACTGGCACGAATACGGCGGTGACATTCGGTGGTACGGGTAATCTCACAACCGGCGCGGTCACGACCGGAACGGGCACATTAACCAAGAACGGAACCGGCACCGTCACGCTCACCGGTACGAACACGAACACGGGACTGCTGACGATCAATTCGGGCTCCGTCGTCGTGGCCCAAGGCGGCGCGCTGGTCTCGACGTTGCCGATCACCTTCGGCGCCGCCGGCATTGGCAGCGGCAGCTTCGTCGAAAACTTCGCCGCCACGGGCACCAATACTCAAGCGCTGGGCGCGCTGACCGTGCTGGGCGGCGGCAACACGGTGCAGGCCAACTACGGCACCAGCGGCACCGACAGCTTGACGTTCAGCTCGTTCGTCGCCCCCACCGCCACCGGCGGCGCCACGATCAACTTCGCCACCAGCGGCGGCACCAACGGCACGACCAACTCGATCGTTCTCACCGGCGCCAGCAACACCGCCGGCATCCTCAGTCCCGCCGCCTTCTACACCAGCGGCACCAACACCGACTTCGCCGTGATCAACAGCACCGGCAGCTACGTCCGGGCGCTCAACTACGGCGTCGACGCCAGCAGCAACATCGTGGCCGCGGGCTACGGCGGCGCGCTGGCGGGCAGTGCCGGCTTGATCACGGCCACGAGCAACAACGAACTCACCACCGCCAGCGGCCTGTCCGGCACGATCGTCCAGAACGTCGGCGTGACGGCGATCACGTTGAAAATGTCCGGCGCTATCACGCTGGACGTCGGCGGCACGGTCGTGCTGCAAACCGCCGTAACGAGCGGCTCCGGCGGCATCATCGCCACCGGCGGGGCCTCGACGATCTACGGCGTCGGCGGCATCGAGACCAACGCCACCGGCCAACTGGTGATCAACACGCCGCTGGCGACCGATTCGCTGACCATCGCCTCGCAGATCATCGGCAACACGACCAACACCATGCCGCTGGTCAAGACCGGCGCCGGCACGCTCATCCTGCAGAACCCCGCGAACCTGGTCGGCGTCAACAGCTCCTACACCGGCGCTATCTACATCGATGGCGGCACGCTGTCGATCACCGGCACCAGCGTGACCGATCCGCTCACGCTCGGCTCGCAGACCACCCGCACGATCGACCTCAACGGCGGCACGTTCCAGATCACCGGCTCGGCGGGCTTGTTCACCCTGGACAAGACGTTCTCCGTGAACGCGGCCGGCGGCACGCTGGACGTGGGCTCCAGCACGTTGACCATCGGGATGCAGACGGGGACCGCCAGCCTGCTGACCGGCACCGGCAATCTGACCATCGGCGGCAGTACGACCAGCCAGGGCACCGTGTTCCTCGACAACAAGGACGCCACGTTCAGCGGCAACATCTCCGTCAATGCCGGCACGCTGCGGCTGGGCGGCGCCACCAACGCCGCCGGCACCGCCGGTACGTTGATCGTCGGCAGCGGCGCCACGCTGGATGTCGTGGTGCCCGGCGTCGTCGACTCGCAGGGCACCAACACGACCGGCAACAGCGGCGCGATCACCAACCCGCTGGTGCTCACCGGCACCGGCGTCAACGGCGGCGGCGCGCTCACCAATAGCTCGCCCTACACGACCATGTTCACCGGGGCTGTGACGCTGGCCGGCAATACCACGATCACCTCCGGCGGCAGCGGCGGGATG
>DATCFX010000870.1:0-3610 GCA_036509275.1 Pirellulales bacterium
TTCGACCAGTGTGCGGAAATAGCCGCCTGTGACGACGGTCACCGCATGCCCTCGCTGGGCCAGGGCCAGCCCCAGGCCGACAAACGGATGGACATCGCCCGAACTGCCGATGGTCACCAGGAGCACTTTCAAGCGACGGAATCCTTGTAGACGCGGGACACTCGCGGCGGCCATGCTAAAGATCGGGGACGCCTGGGGTTATTATTGCAAAAACCGGGCGATCGATGGCGGCTTGTTTGCCCATGCCTTGAACTGGAAAATGGCTGGATGAAGCTTTTGAAAGTTGCTGCGGCCGTTTTGAACCAGACGCCGCTGGATTGGGACGGCAATCAGGCCCGCATTCTGGCGGCGATCCGCGCCGCGCGCGACCAACAGGTGAGCATCCTCTGCTTGCCGGAGTTGTGTATTTCTGGCTACGGCTGCGAAGACGCCTTTCACTCGCCCGGCGTGCAGGAGATGGCCCGCCGGGTGCTACTCGAGATTCTGCCCGAAACCGCCGGGCTGATCGTGTCGCTGGGCCTGCCGCTGCCCTACCAGCACGGGCTGTTCAATACGGCCTGCCTGGCCGTCGATGGTCGGATCCTGGGTTTTGTGGGCAAGCGGTTTCTGGCCGGCGACGGCATTCACTACGAACCCCGCTGGTTCAAGCCCTGGCCGCCGGGTCATCGCGTCGAGATCGAGCTGGGCGACGCGACTTATCCGCTGGGCGATCTGCACTTCGACTGCGGCGGGGTGAAGATCGGCTTCGAAATCTGCGAAGACGCGTGGGTCGCCAATCGGCCCGGCAGCGAGCTGGCCCTGCGCGGGGCCGACGTGATTCTCAACCCCAGCGCCAGTCATTTTGCGTTCGGCAAATACGAAGTCCGCCGGCGGTTCGTGCTGGAAGGCTCGCGGGCCTTTGGCGTCAGCTACGTGTACAGCAACCTACTGGGCAACGAGGCCGGCCGGGCCGTCTACGATGGCGGGGCGCTGGTGGCCGCAGTGGGGCGGCTGGTAGCGGCCGGTCCGCGCTTTTCGTTCGCTGACTTTCAGCTCACGGTCGCCCAGATCGACGTGCATGAAACGCGGATGAAGCAATCCTTGACCGCCGGCTTTGTCCCCAGGCTCGAGCCCGATGCGCTGTGCGTCTCCGCAGCCTTCGATTATCCGCTGTTGGTGCCCGAGTTGCCTGGCCGCGTGAGCGAGGGTTGGGAAACGGGCCCGCACGTGAAGGAAGAAGAGTTTGCCCGGGCGATCAGCCTCAGCTTGTACGACTATCTGCGCAAGAGCCGCTCGCGGGGTTTCGTCGTGTCGCTGAGCGGCGGCGCCGATTCGGCGGCCGTTTCGTGCCTGGTGGCGATCGCCGTGCGCTTGGGAGTCGCCGAGTTGGGGCTCGAGGGTTTCGTGGCCAAGCTGGCATATTGCGACCGCGCGACCGACGCGCGTGATCCGGGCGAACTGCTGCGCGGTTTGCTGACGTGTGTGTACCAGTCGACGGTCAATAGCTCGGAGACCACGCGCGGCGCGGCTCGGGCCGTGGCCCAAGCACTGGGCGCCGAACTGCTGCAGTTCGACGTCGAGCAGCTTGTGCAGGACTACATTGCGATGGTCTCAAAGGCCTTGGGACGCACGCTGGATTGGGAGCACGACGATCTGGCTTTGCAGAATATCCAGGCCCGGGTGCGTTCGCCCGGCGTGTGGATGGTGGCCAATCTGCGCCAGGCGTTGCTGTTGAGCACGAGCAATCGCTCGGAGGCGGCCGTGGGTTACGCCACGATGGACGGCGACACATCGGGAGGCTTGAGTCCGATTGCCGGCATCGATAAGGCGTTTTTGCGGCGTTGGCTGGCGTGGCTCGAAACGCAAGGGCCGGCCGGACTGGAGCCGATCCCGGCGCTGGCGGCCGTGACGGTGCAGGCTCCGACCGCCGAACTACGGCCGGCCGGCGCCGGCCAGACCGACGAGCAAGACCTGATGCCCTACGATCTGCTGGACGCGGTGGAGCGCGCGGCGATCCGCGACAAGCTCACTCCGCTGGAAGTCTTTTTGCGGATGCGGCCGCAATTTCCGCAGCACACGGCCGGCGAGTTGGGCCTGTGGATCGAGCGGTTCTTCCGCCTCTGGTGCCGCAACCAGTGGAAGCGCGAACGCTACGCCCCCAGCTTCCACGTGGACGACGAGAATCTCGACCCCAAAACCTGGTGCCGCTTTCCGATTCTCTCCGGCGGCTTCGAGCGCGAACTGACCGAGTTGCGGGCGTTTTTGGCGAAATCGTAGGTGCATGTAGATGCCGCGAGCTCCAGCGGCATAAAGGCCCGGCCCGGCTCGGCTCGCCGGGTCTACGGTAGCACCGCGTCGATCGAGTCGCCCAGGATTGAGACCATGCGGTCGATTTGGGCGTCGCTGGTCACGTAACAGGGGGCGAAGTTGTAGATGTCGCCGCGCAGCCGAGTGAACATCCCGCGCTGCTGGGTGGCCTGGTGGACGCGGGGGCCGACCTTTTCTGCCGCCGGAAACTCGGCCTTGGTCGCCTTGTCGGCGACCAGTTCGACGGCCGCCATCGAGCCTTGCCCGCGCACGTCGCCGACGTGCGGGTGGCCGGCGAGCGTCTGGAGCCCGGCGAGCAGCCGGCGGCCCAACTCGGCCGAGCGCGCGATGAGCCCCTCGCGCTGGATGATGTCGAGATTCGCCAGCGCCACGGCACAACCGGCCGGATGGCCGGAATAGGTGAAGGCGTGCATCCAGGTTTGCTCATCAGGCACCGCATCGATGGCCGCGGCAATCGCGTCGCTGACGCCGATCCCGCCCAGCGGAAAATAGCCGCTGGTAATCCCCTTGGCAAAGCTGACGATGTCCGGCTCCACGCCGTAGCGCGCGAGGCCGAACCAATCGCCGGTGCGGCCGAAGCCGGTGATCACTTCGTCGGCCAGCAGCAGCACGTGGTGCTTGTTGCAGATTTCGCGGATCCGAGGCCAATAATCGTCCGGCGGCACAATCACGCCGCCGGCCCCCTGCACCGGCTCGCCCAGGAATCCGGCCACCGTGTCGGCGCCTTCGCGCAGGATCGCGGCCTCGAGCAGATCGGCCGCCATCTGGCCCGGCGTGCGCGGGTCGTCGGCGGCGGTGCCCGGCGGCGGAACGAAGCGATAAGGATACGGACCATCGATGTGGACAAAGCCCGGCACGCGCGGCTCGAACATGGGCCAATACGATTGAATGCCGGTGGCCGACATGGCGGCCAGCGTCGTGCCGTGATAGCCCCAGATGCGGCTGATGATCTTGAACTTGCCCGGACGACCGCTGGCGTGCCAAAAGAAGCGGGCGGTTTTGAAAGCGGACTCGTTGGCTTCGGCCCCGCCGGAGGTGAGGAAAAAGCGATTGATCTGCGGGTAGCACAGTTCGGCCAAACGCTCGGCCAGCGCAATGGCCGGCCGGTTGCTGCTGCCGGCATAGCACGAGGCATAAGCCAGTTGGGCCATTTGCCGCGCGGCCGCGTCCGCCAGTTCCTGCCGGCCATGACCGACGATCACGTTCCACAGCCCGGCGAGCGCATCGAGGTACTCGCGGCCGTCGGCATCGACGAGCACGGCGCCTTGTCCGCGGGTCCAAACATGAGCGTGTTGCTGCGCGG
>DATCFX010000871.1:0-1241 GCA_036509275.1 Pirellulales bacterium
CGCTGCTGAGGGACGCCGACGGCCTGGCCTGGGAACTTCGCGGCGCGAGCGTCAAGACGCTCACCGAGGACACGCTGCTGGGCCGGTCGGGTTCGAAAACGAAAACCGGCAAGATCAACCCCGTGGCGCAAGCCTGGGCCAACAATTTTTCGGCCCGCTACGTCGACCTGTCGCTGAAGGACACGATTTTCGGCCAATTGCGCAATTGCATGGACCTGGCCGTGTTGGCGGCACTGGTGGTCAAGCAGGATCTCAGCGGCAAAGCCGGTTACCCGATGCCGCTCTGGCTGGACGACGTGAACCTGCCGGCGGCCGAGATGGTCGTCCCGCGCACGACCGACACGCAGGTCAGCTTTGCCCGGCGGGCGACCTTTTGGATCGTGACCGCTTCCGGCGGAGTCCAGCTCTCGCTGGACCCGATCGTCAGCTCGACGCAGAGCAGCAATCAGCTCGCCCCGGTGCGCCAGCAGGCAAGCCGCCCTCCTGAAGCCCAAAACTGGTGGTGGGACTGAGGGGCTAGCCCGGAGCGCTGTCCGGTCGCACGACTGGCGTCAGCGCCAACCCTTCTCCCGGGGGGAGAAGGGTCTTGCCAGTGCCGCCCGATTAACAACTGCGGGAGTACCTTCAGGCCAGCAGCTTGTGCAGGACCTGGCCGCTGACGTCGGTGAGGCGGAACTCGCGGCCCTGGTATTTAAAAGTCAGCCGCTCGTGGTCCAGGCCGAGCAGGTGCAAGGCGGTGGCGTTGATGTCATGCACGTGGACCGGATCTTCTGCGGGACTGAAGCCGAAATCGTCGGTCCGGCCCAGCGAGACGCCGGGCTTGATGCCGCCGCCGGCCATCCACATTGTGTAGGCGTCCTTGTGATGATCGCGGCCGGGCGAGGTCTTCTTGCCTTCGCCGTTGGCGCCTTGCCGCAGCGGCGTGCGACCGAATTCGGCGCCCCAGATCACGAGCGTGTCGTCGAGCAGTCCGCGCTGGTCGAGGTCCTTGATCAGGCCGGCCATGGCGCGATCGGTCTGCTGACATTTGCTGGCCAGGCCCTTGGCCAGGTTGCCGTGATGGTCCCAGTCGGCATCGTAGAGTTCGACGATCCGCACGCCGCGCTCGACCAGCCGGCGAGCCAGCAGGCAGTTGTTGGCAAACGAGGCCTCGCCCGGCCGGGCGCCGTAAAGATCGAGCGTGGCTTTCGACTCCTGCTTGAGCTCGATCAGATCGGGCAGCGAAGTTTGCATGCGGAAGG
>DATCFX010000872.1:0-1875 GCA_036509275.1 Pirellulales bacterium
CAGGCGTCGTCCCAGCTTTGATAGGCGTGGTCCAGCAGGATGCGCATCAATTCGGCCACGGCCAGCGCCGGATGCGTGTCGTTCAACTGAATCGCCACCTTGTCCGGCAGCGCCGACCACTGCGGGTTCCCGCTCTGGCGAAAGCGCGCGACGATGTCGTTCAGCGAGCAGCAGACCAGGAAATACTCCTGCAAGAAGCGCAGCGTGCGCCCCTCTTCGGTCGAATCGTCGGGATACAACACCTTGGTCAGCGAAGACGCGCCGATATTCTTCAGCACGGCGCCGACGAAATCGCCATGCGAAAAATCGGCGAACTCGAACGTCTCCGGGGCCGTGGCCGACCACAGCCGCAGGGTATTGATGCAGTGGCCGCCGTAGCCCACGACGGGCCGGTCGTAGGCCATGCCCAGCAAGTGGCTGGGCTGGCCGTGCGCCAGCCGCATGTGGCCGCCTTGCATTTGGATCGTGCTTGCTAGCGGCACGTGGATCGTCTTGCCCGGCCGCGCGATCTCCCAAGGATCGGGATGCCGCAGCCAGTTGTCCGGCTGCTCGTGCTGATAGCCTTCGCGCAGCGACTGCCGAAAGATGCCGTACTCGTAGCGCAGGCCGTAGCCCATCGCCGAATACTGCCGGGTGGCCAGCGAATCGATGAAGCAGGCGGCCAGGCGGCCCAGCCCGCCGTTGCCCAAGCCCGCGTCGGGCTCCAGCTCGGCGAGTTGATGATAGTCGAGACCCTCGCGTGCCAGCGCCTGCTGCACGAGCGGCTCGGCCATCAGGTTGATGATGTTGTTGCCCAGCGTGCGGCCGATGAGGAATTCCATCGACAGGTAATAGATGCGCTTGGGGTTCGTGTGCTCGCGTGACTGGCGCGTCTTGACCCAGCGGTGCGCGAGCAGATCGCGAATGAATTTAGCGACCGCCTCGAAGCGCTGCCGCGGCCGGACGCGCGTGGGATCCACCAATTGCTCGCAGAGCAGGTAGCGAGATTCCCAGTCGCTGTGGTCGTCCGAAAATCCCAGCCGCTCCAGCCGCCTTACCAAATCAGCTTCCGCGGCCAATACCCCGCCGTCGCCATTCATAAACCCACTCCTGTCGCAAGAGCATATCAGCGATCGCCCCTCGACCGTTACGGTTAAGCCTACTTCGCTGTAGGGCGTGCCGCTGCGCTCCGGCGGGGGGATAACGGGAAATTAATCAATTTCTGGACTCCCGGCGGATGCCATGTTATGAAGATGCCCAGTGCCCGCCACCCGCCAGGGTCCGCCGGAATTGGTTTTCGCGGCTGGCCCATGCCGAGCCAAAGGATCTTGCTCATGCCGTCTCGCTCCGCCCGTGCAGTTTCGTCTCGCGCCATCGGCCGCCGCCGTTTCCTCGCCCAATCGGCCGCCGCGGCCGGAGCCGTGCTGGCGGCGCCGGCCTTCGTGCGCGGCACGAATCTGAATAGTAAACTCAATATCGCCATCATCGGCGCCGGCGGGCGCGGCGGCAGCAACCTGAAAAACGTGGCGTCCGAAAACATCGTCGCGCTGTGCGATGTCAACGCCACGGCGCTGGACCGGGCCGCCGCGCAGCATCCGCAAGCCGCCAAGTTCGTCGACTTCCGCAAGCTGTACGACCAGCCCGGCAAGTTCGATGCGGTGGTTGTCAGCACGTGCGAACACACGCACGCCTTTGCCACGCTGCCGGCCCTGCAACTGGGCAAGCACGTGTATTGCGAGAAGCCGCTGACCTACAACATTGCCGAAGCCCGCATCATCCGCGAGGCGGCCGCCAAAGCGCACGTGGCCACGCAGATGGGCATCCAGATGCACGCCACCGAGAACTATCGCCGCGTGGTCGAAAAGATCCAGGCCGGGGCGGTCGGCCCGGTTCACG
>DATCFX010000873.1:0-6429 GCA_036509275.1 Pirellulales bacterium
CGCGCGTTGCCGGGCTTCGACGAGCCCGAGCCGGGAATGGCCGGCAGATGAACGACGGGCAAACCACCGTGCGGGAGTTGCGCGAGCTGGTCGGCCAATTCGTCGCCGAGCGGAGTTGGGAGCCGTTCCACACGCCCAAGAATCTGGCCATGTCGCTGGCCATCGAAGCGGCCGAGCTGATGGAGCATTTCCAATGGCTCACCGGCGAGCAATCGCTGGCCCTGGCCCAGCAGCCCGACGAACTCGAACCGGTCGCCGAAGAGTTGGCCGACGTACTGGCCTATACGCTGGCGATGGCCAACGCGCTGGGCCTCGACCTGGCCGCCGCGCTGGAGCGCAAGATGGCGCTCAACCGGTTGAAGTACCCGAAGCCGGCATGAACGATGAATGATGAATGATGAATGGGGGCGGGCGGGCCCGACAGCATTGCATTCGTTATTCATCATTCCGCATTCATCATTCATCGTTTCCTTCGCGACATTTCCTTCAGCCGCGGCAGGGTCGTCGGCGATGATTGTAGGGGATGTACAATCAAAACCATGCGCCGATCGCTGGGGGAGCTGGCATGCACCGGTGGCAGTGCGCGCTGCTGGCAGTCGTGGTCGCGGCCTTACCGGCCGGCGGCTGCGCGCAGAGGCAAACGTGCTGCCCCACGCCAGGCTGCTGGTCGCATTTCGACCTGCCGATGGAGCAGGTCGAGCGTTCGAAGATCGTCGCCGACACCAGTGCCGTCGTTTCTCTGGCCGGTTTGAATCAGGCGCTCGGCAAGCGGGCTGACAGCAACCATTATTACGCGTTGACCGCCGAAGATTGTCAGTGCCGCGCCGCCGAGCAGTCGGCGCTGGGCAATCTTCTGGACGGCGAACGCCGTGTCTTGCGCTCGCGGTCCCAGCGTGGCATCACGCCCGACACCGCGGTTCGCTTGCGAGCGCTGTCGGCCGCCGCCGAGGAAGCCCGCAATCACTCGGCCAGCCAGGCCTTGCAGCTTTATTACTCGCTGGCCGAGGTTGAAGCCCAGCTCGATTTGGGTACTCACAGCGAGCAGGAGTTGGAAGGCGACATGCGCCGCGTGAAGGAGATGCGGCAGCAGGGGCTGGAAGTTCCCTTCGACGATTCCGAGTATACGCGGCAACTGGCCGAGCTGCGCTCGCGGCGGATCGACGCCGAAATCCAACGCTCGCAAGCCAATCACGACCTGCGCCGCTTGCTGGGCCTGGCGGACGAAGATCCCGACGCGCGCCTCTGGCCCAGCACGCCGCTGGCCGTGGTCGTCGAACCGATCGATGTCCAAGAGGCCGTGAGCACTGGGCTGGCTATGCGGCCCGAAATCCGCGGACTGCGGCAATTGACCAGTTCGGTCAACGAGGACACGCTGCCGGCCATCAACCAAGCGCTGCAGAGCATCAACGGTCTGCTGGGCACCGAGGCGGCCGCTTGTGCGCCGCGTTTGGGCGCCCTGCTGGGCAAGCACCGCGCTCGGCAGACTGAAATCCCCCTGCGGCGGCAGCAGCTTGCACGCTACACGGGCCAGCAGGAGCAGCAGCTCAGCGAGCAAATTCGCAGCGCCGTGGCCGAAGTCGACGAACGCCTGCGGCAAATCGCGCTCGCCAAGGAGACCGCCGCCAACTGGCAGCAGCATATCGCCGCCTTGCGGGACAAGAGTACGACCGGCCAGAGCACGTTTGTCGAGATCGGCGCCGCGCGGCTCAAATCGCTCGACGCCGACGGCAACGTGATCCATGCCCTGGCAGCCTGGGAAATCGCCCGGGTCAAGCTGGCCGAATTGCAGGGCCGGCTGATCGCCGAGTGTGCAGCCCGGACAGGCTGCCACACCGCCGTCGTGCTCCCCGCGATCCGCGCCCCTTCGGCCGCGCCCGCCGAGCCGATCCTGCTCCCCCCGCTGCCGCCGCCCAGCAACGAGGCCGAGCCCAGCAAGCCGCCCAAGCCGCCGCCGGCGTTCTCCCAGCCATAAACCGCATCGCGAGTCTGTACGCGAAACAAAGCCCGGGGGCTGCGCTCCCCTGGGACCTCCGCCGGCATGGTCTCCAGCGTGTCAGCGATCCCCCCAGTCGTCGGGGCGGCGATTGTCTGCGCCCGCCGTTTTACGTAGCATAACGCGGAACGAACGAGCGCCCGGCACGCCGGGCCGCCGATGCACAATTGTGTTCCCCTAAAGCCTGCTGAAGCGCGAAATGGCAGCCAAGCAATTCGGGTTTATCGGTGCCGGCCGCATGGCGACCGCCCTGGCGCGCGGCTTTGTCGCGGCTGGGTTGGCCCAGCCTGCGCAAATCTGCGCCAGCGACCCCTCGGCAGAAGCCGCTGGGCGCTTCGGCAGCGAGACGGGCGCCCGGACGCTGGCCGGTAATCAACAGGTGGCCGAAGCCTCGCAGGTGCTGTTCCTGGCGGTCAAGCCGCAGCAGATGCCGGCCGCGATGAGCGAGCTGCGCGGCTGCCTGTCGTCCGGACAGCTTGTCATTTCGGTGGCGGCGGGCATTCCGCTGGCAATGCTGGCCGAGGGCCTGGGCAAAAAGCCCCGGCTGATGCGCGTGATGCCCAACACCCCCTGCCTCGTCGGGCAGGGGGCCAGCGCTTATTGTCCCGGCCCGGGGGCGACGTCGGACGATCGGGCGCTGGTCAAACAGTTGCTGGAGTCCGTGGGTCGGGCCTTTGAGCTGGACGAAAAGCTGCTGGATGCGGTGACCGGGCTGTCAGGCTCCGGCCCGGCCTTCGTGTTTGTGATGATCGAGGCCCTGGCCGACGGCGGCGTGCGGATGGGGCTGCCACGGCAGGTCGCCCTGGAGCTGGCGGCACAGACCCTGCTGGGTTCTGCCCAGATGGTGCTCACCAGCGGCGAGCATCCCGCGGCCCTGAAAGACCAGGTGGCCAGTCCGGGCGGCACGACCATTGCCGGTTTGCAGGCGTTGGAGAGCGGCGGCCTGCGTGCGGCCTTGATGGCGGCTGTCGAGGCGGCCACGCGCCGGTCGATCGAACTCGGCCGGCCCCAATGAAATGGTTCCCTTGTGTGAGGACTCCCCATACGATGTCCGTGTTTTTCCTGGTCGATGACAAGCATGTCCCGCTTTACCGTGTGATTTGGGTCGCCGCGACGCCCCATTTCTGCGGTGAAGACGACTGCCAACGCGAAGGTTTTTACGAGGTCCGCCTGGAGCAGGGCGAGACCGTGTGGGCCAACCACGAACAGCGCGACGGACTTTTGACGGCGCTCGAGGAATGGGCCGGCGGCGTCGATCCGCCCGAGGGCGACAACTGGGAATAAGGTCCCGGCCAGCCGGCCGCTATCCGGTGCCGGGGGCTCGAGAGCGAGGAGGACGCAGCCGTGCCTGACGACGATCAATACCAGTGGCGCGAAACCTACTTTATCTGGTTCGAGGCCCAGCGCCGGCCGCTGCTGGAGAAGGTGGAAGAAGCGGTCCGCCATTTGCGCGGGCATTTCGAACTCGAAAGCGGTGAAGCCGACGCAGATGGGCTGATTTCGACGCTCACCGTGCGCTCGCGCGAGGACCACGCCGCGCTGGAAATCGAATGCGCCGCGGGGGGCGAAGTGCGGGCCGAAGGCGCCGCGATTGCCGCCGATATCAGCCCCGCGGACGTGGATCCCGACAAGCTGGCCCAGCTCAAACGCTGCGACGCCCGCTTCGAAGTCATGCATTTCGAGGAAGTCGTCGAGCAGCTTTCCGAAGAAGAAATGGACGATATGTTTGATCCCAGCGCCCTGCTGGTCGTGCTCGAAGCGCTAGTCCAACTGACCGACGGCATTTGCGTCGATCCCCAAGCCGGCTCGATCATGTAACCCCGCTAGCCGGCGCTTTTAAGAGTCGCTATTTCCCCCATGATTGCCAAAGAAATCAAGACCGGCATGGTGCTCAACTTCCAGGGCGCCCCCTGCATGATCGAAACGATCAACGTCTTCAGCCCCTCGGCCCGCGGCGCGGCCACGCTCTACAAGTTTCGGGCCCGCAACCTGCTCTCGCGCCAGAAGGTGGATATCACGCTCAAAGGCGGCGAATCGCTCCCCGAGGCCGACTTCGAGCGGCGGCCGATCAAGTTCATGTATGCCGACGCGGCGCAGGTCTATTTCCTCGATCAGCAGGACTACAACCAGTACGGCTTGGCCGCCGGCGAACTGGAGCAAGAACGCCGGTTCATGACCGAAGAACTCGAAGGCATCCAGGCCCTGATCCACAACGGCGAGTGCGTCGGCATACAATTGCCGGCCACCGTCGAGCTGCGCGTCGTGCAGTGCGACCCCGGCATCAAAGGCAATTCGGCCACCAGCCGCACCAAGCCCGCCGCGCTCGAAACCGGCCTGGTCGTGCAGGTGCCCGAGTACCTGAGCGAAGGCGAAATCATCAAGGTCGACACCCGCACCGCCGAGTATCTCTCCCGGGCATAAGGATGCCATTCAAAGCCCATCGGACTGCGGTCCGTGGGGATCGCAGCCATCGATCGCGCGTCGTAGCGGAATTCGTGAGACTTCCGCAGGATTACCGGCGGCGCCGACGGAATTCTTACGAATTCCGCTACCGGGCCTCCTCGCCGCAGCGGCTGGCGTTTTCTCGTGGTGCGCCGTGCGGCAGGTTTGCTATACTCCGAAGACTGCTCGATCTGCCTACCTGGTCCGCTGCCCGCTCCTGTTCAGGACGCTCTCGCCATGAGCTTGCTCGTTGTCGTGCTGTTTGCCGCCGTCTGTCTGACCGTGGCCTATTTCACTTACGGCCGGCTGCTCAGCCGGCTGCTGAAACTCGATCCCGAGGTCAAGACGCCGGCGGTGGCCCTGCGCGATGACATTGACTACGCGCCCATCGAACCTAAGTTCTTGCTCAGCCAGCACTTTTCGGCGATCGCTGCGGCCGGGCCGATTGTCGGCCCGATCCTGGCCGGCGTGATGTTCGGCTGGCTGCCGGCGCTCATTTGGATTCTCGTCGGTTCGATCTTTATCGGCGGCGTTCACGACATGGCCGCGCTCACGGCTTCGATCCGCCATCGGGCCCGCTCGATTGCCGAAGTCGTCCGCGATCACATGAGCCAGCGCTCGTACCTGCTGTTTCTGGCCTTCGTCTGGATCGCCTTGGTCTACATTATCGTGGCCTTCACCGACGTGACCGCCGGCTCGTTTGTCGGCCGCGTGAGCGCAGAAAACGGCGGCATTGGCGGCGGGGCCATCGCCAGCAGTTCGCTGCTGTACCTCGTGCTGCCGATCATCATGGGCCTGCTGTTGCGCTACACGCGACTGTCGCTGGGCGTGGCCACGCTGATCTTCCTGCCACTGGTGGGAGTGGCCATCTGGGTCGGGCAATTCATTCCCTTCGACGTCGCCAGCCTGGCCGGCGTCGACGAAGGGCATGCCCGCAAGATGTGGGACGTGGCCCTGCTGGTGTACTGCCTCGGCGCCGCCGTGGTGCCGGTGTGGCTGCTGTTGCAGCCGCGCGGGCACCTGGGCGGTTACTTTCTGTATATCGCCCTGGGCGCCGGTGCCCTCGGGCTCGTCCTGGGCGGAAAAGAGATCAAGTACCCAGCCTTTACCGGCTCGGGTCCGATGGACATGCTGAGCGGCAAAACGCCGCTGTTGCCCTTCCTGTTCATCACCATCGCCTGCGGCGCCTGCTCCGGCTTTCATTCGATGATCGCCTCGGGCACGACCAGCAAGCAGCTCCGCCGCGAGACCGACGCGCGCGTCATCGGCTACGGTGCCATGCTGCTCGAGGCGATGGTGGCCATCGTGTCGCTGTGCTGCGTGATGATGTTCGCCAAGGATGCCCCCGAGTTGGAGGGCGTGAAGGCCAACGTGATTTATGCCCACGGCATCGGCAGTTTTCTGGAAGTGCTCGGCATCTCCAAGGCGCTGGGGATGTCGTTTGCCTTGATGGCCTTCACGACGTTTGTGTACGACACACTGGATGTGTGTACCCGGCTGGGGCGTTACATCTTGCAAGAGCTGACCGGCTGGCGTGGGCCATTTGGCCGGGCCGCCGTTACGGCGCTCACGGCCGGCGTGCCGCTGTTTTTTCTGCTCCGCCATCCGACCGATGCAGCGGTGCCGGTCTGGATGATGTTCTGGAACTTGTTCGGCGCCAGCAATCAACTCCTGGCCGCGCTGACGCTGCTGGGCGTGACCGTCTGGCTATGGCGCACCCGCCGGGCAGTCTGGGTGTGGTTCGTCATCGGCATACCGATGGTCTTCATGTACACCATGAGCATCTGGGCGCTGCTGAGCCTGACCCTGCCGCACTTTTTCGCCGACGGCGCCTGGGCCTTGCCCCACGATCCGGTGCCCTGGGTCGGGCTGGTGCTGATGTGCCTGGCCGGACTGATGCTGGTGGAAGCCGTGCGCGTGATTTTCCTGGGCGACACGCGGCGTCCCCCCAAGCCCGAGCCCGAACCTTCGCCGGCAATGGCCACGGCTTGAAC
>DATCFX010000874.1:0-2143 GCA_036509275.1 Pirellulales bacterium
CCCCCGGCGGGCTGACGCGCAGAAAACGGCCGAACTCGCCGAAGTACAGGGCCGCCCCTTGCCCCTCCAGGCCCAGCAGCGTCTCCATCGACGTGGCCCGGTCCAGCCGCGTCAGCAGCTCGGCCAGGTCGCGGGCCGCCGGCTCCTCGCTGCCGCGCGTCGTCGGGGCCTCGTCCTCGCCGGGCCGGCCCCGCAGCGAACGCATCAGCAGCGTCCGCTGGTTGCTCAGCTTGGCCCGCACCACCTCCCGGGCCAGGTGCAACGCCTCGGCCGGGTCGCTGAAGCGACGGCCCTGCGCCTGACGCAACGCCACGTTTTTCCGGGGCGCCGGCAGCAGCGCCGCGATAAACTTGCCGTAGCCTGACAAGTACACGACCGGCACCTCGCACTCGGCCAGCGTCTGCAGGGCCTGCGTCGTGACCTGCACGTTGCCGAAGACGACGACTTGCCGCACCATCGCGATCGGCACACGGTTCAGCTCGGCGCCGTCCTTGCGCACGACCAGGTGTTCGCTGCGGCGGCCGACGTGCGAGCCGGGCTCCTGCAAGTACAGAACGGCGCCGTCGTCGCTCTGCGGCAGCACGCGCGTCAGGCCGGCCGGCGTGACCTCGGGGAGCCTGGCCTTCTCAATCTGATACAGCGTCTCCTCGGGCTGGCAGATCGTCACCAGCGAACAACCGGGGCAGCGGTGGCGCAGTTCGGCCGGCAGCGGCGCGGGCGGCGTGTCCTGAGCGGCCAGCTGGCGGATCGTCGCCGCCGCGGCCAGTGTTTTGGCACGCAGGGCCTCGTCCAGCCGGACTTCGACGCGCTCGCGCGAGCCGATGTAGTAGAGAACGCCGCGCTCGATGCGCTGGCCGAGAGACTCTTCCAGGAGCAGGGCCTGACCGCACAGCTGTACGGCGTCGTTGTCCCAGCAGGTGGGCTCACCGGCGTCGTCGCGCGGCGCGGTCGAGCGCTTGTACTCGACGGGGTAGGCTGACCCGTTCTTCTCTTCGACCAGGTCGAGTTTGCCGGTCAGGCCGAGCTTCTCGGAGGACAGCGCGGCGCTGCGCGTGTGCAGGGCGGCGCCCTCCTTGCGCGTGCGGTTTTCCAGGGCCGGATCGTTGACGCGGCGATGCTCGAACAGGCCGTCTTCGACGTACTCGTTGGTGGGCATCACCGCATCGACGTATTCGAGATAGTAAAGGCGCGGACAGTAGGTGAACTGGTTGAGCGCGCGCAGCGGGATCGGGTCGGTGTCATTGGCCGACATGGGAGACCTCCATCAGCGGATAGAAAGCATCGCCCTGGCTTACCAGCCCGAAGCGCGAGCGAGGGGCAGTCTCGCGCCCGCGCTTCGGGCTGGTAATCTCGCCAGGAGCTTGCGTGACGAAATTGTCTGTTAATCCACCAGCCGCAGCTTCGACGGCGCCGGATCGACCGCGACCAGGAGCGGCCGCGCCAGGTGCGGGCACGACACAATGGCCTGGCCCGGGGCCAGCCCCGACAAACGCTTCCACAGGCCCACGTCGATACCGCTCACCGTGCGCTGCAACGTGCTGACCACCTGCGGGTCGGTGATCTTGTGCAGGATGTACGAGTTGACCAGGCCAAACAGGGCGGCCGGCAGGTGCTGCGGCAGCTGCGTCACGAAGACCAGGCCCAACCAGCGCTTGCGGCCCCGCTTGGCAATCTTGGCCACCTGCTCGAACAGCGTGTCCATCTTGCTGGCACGCTCGGCGCTGAGGAACTCGTGGGCCTCCTCAATCACGATGAGGACGCGCGGCGGCGCCGGCGCGGCGGCATTCGTGGCCTTGGCCTTCTCGTAATCGCGGTAAGCGCGGTCCTGGGCCACCTGCACGCCGCGCAGCAGGTCGGCGATGACCAGGTTGTTCAGCTCGCTGGCGCCGGAGTCGCTCAGGTCGATCAGCGACACCGCTCCTTGCCGCAGCATGTCCTTGCAGTTCAGCGGCCGGGCCTTGAGGCTGTCGAAGACCTTCAAACGATTGAGCCGGCCAAGCCGCCCCAGTAAGGCCCGCCAAGAAATGGCGTTGCCCGAGACCTTCATGGCGTGAATCCGCTTGCGCAGCGATTCGCGCCCTGGCCCCGTCTTCAAGATGGCGTTGAACGGCGTAAAACGGCCCAGGTCCGGCAACTCTTCCGC
>DATCFX010000875.1:0-2610 GCA_036509275.1 Pirellulales bacterium
CCGTTCCGGCGCTCTGCCGGGCCATGCACGCGCAAGACCCGAGCGTGCGTTTGTACTTTGCCGCGGCAGCACGGGATTCCGCTTGGCCGGCGTTCTTCCAAGGCTTCTCGAAGTCGTACGGCGGCCTGCTGCACGCCTCCAGGGGGCTGCGCACCGCGCTGACCGCTGGCACGTTTCGCGTGGTACACCATCACGCGCTCTGGCTCCCCTCGCTGGGATATGCCGCACGCGCAGCTCGCCGCAGCGGCTGTCCGCTGGTCATCAGCCCGCGCGGCATGTTGGCTGCCTATGCCCTGCGTCGGGCGAGATGGAAAAAATGGTTCGCGGCCAGGCTCCTGCATCGCGGCGCGCTGGCCGGCGCCGCGGCCTGGCATGCCACCAGCGACCTGGAATTCGCCGATATCCGGGCCGCCGGCTTTTCTCAACCGATTCTCGTTTCGGCCAACGGCGTCGACGAGCCCCGCTGGTGCGAGCCGCTCGACCGCCAGCGCTGGCTGGCGCGCCATCCCGAACTCGCCGGCAAACGCATCGCACTGTTTTATTCTCGCTTGCACTCGAAGAAGGGCCTGTTGCCGCTGATCGATGCGTGGGCCCGGCTCGCGAGCAGTTTTCCAGACTGGCATCTGCTCGTCTGCGGTTCGGCCCACGAATATACGCTCGACGACGTCGCCCGGGCGGTGCGCGGGCATCCGCGGCTCATCGATCGCACGACGCTCGCCGATCCCGCCGGTCTGCCGAAGCCGTATCACCTGGCAGAGTTGTACCTGCTGCCC
Organism: Pirellulales bacterium; assembly: GCA_036509275.1. GTDB lineage: Bacteria > Planctomycetota > Planctomycetia > Pirellulales > PNKZ01 > DATATB01. Next base: position 774 of record DATCFX010000875.1, read on the forward strand.
ACGCTGTCCGAAAATTTCGGCCTCACGATCGGCGAAGCCCTGGCCTCCGGCGTGACGGCGCTCACGTCAACGGCCGCCCCCTGGTCCGGGCTGAATGACCGCGACGCCGGACGATGCGTGCCGCTAGACGCCTTCGAAACCCACTGGGCCGAACTCATGAAACTGGCGCCCGAAGCCGTGCGCGAGAAAGGCGCCCGGGGCCGCCAGTGGATTCTGGCCGACTTTTCCTGGGACCGCAAAGCCCGGGAAATGCTCGATTTTTATCAGGTGCTCGCCCCCGCGTGAAAATCCAAATCGTCATGGGCTTTGCGCTGCCGGTTCCCGCCGTGCAAGGCGGCGCGGTCGAAAAACGCTGGCATGGCCTGGCGGTCGAACTGGCCAGGCGGCACGAAGTCACGCTGTTTTCCTGCCGTCATGCGAGCCTGCCCGACGAGCAGCGCGAGGCCGGGTTGCGCCATGTCCGGCTGCCGGGTTTTGGCTGGAGCAATCGCCGCTGGCTGAATGCGGCCAGGTCCGTTGCTTGGTCCTGGCGCCTGGCGCGGCGCCTCGGGCCTGGCGACGTGCTGCTGACCAATGACGTGGCGGCTCCCATTTTGCTGCCGCACTTGCGAAAACATTTGGGCCTGGTTTGCATCGACGTGGCCCGCATGCCAAAGTTGCAGCATCGCTGGTTGTATCGCGGCGTCGACCGGTTTTATTGCACCAGTTCGGCGGTGGCCGATTGTATGGCCCGCGTTGCACCCGGCGCCCTCGAGCGCTCGGTCGTGCTGCCCAACTCGACCGATCTCGATTGCTTCTCGCCTGCTCGCGCCGCGGCCGAAACCGCCACGGAGGATGCAGGCCGCCTGCAGGTGCTCTTCGTCGGCCGCATCCATCCGGAAAAAGGCATCGATACGCTGCTGCGGGCAATGCCGCTGTGCGTCCATCGCTCGCGGATCTTCCTGCGACTCGTGGGTCCCGCGACGGAAAGCTCCGGCGGCGACCCGGGCTATGCCGATCAATTGCGGCGGTTGGCCGACGACTTGGGGCTCACCGCAGCCGATTGGCGGCTCGATCCGCCGGTGTTTGACGATCGCCGGTTGGCCGGCATCTATCGCCAGGCCGCCGTTTTCGCCTATCCCAGTCGGGCCGTACACGGCGAAACATTCGGCATTTCGGTACTCGAAGCGATGGCCTGCGGCAAACCCTGCCTGGTCTCGCCGCTGGCTTGCTTTCGCGACCTGATACACGATGGTGACAATGGCCTGGTCGTACACGATGGTCAACCGGCCGATTGGGCGGCTGCGATCGATCGCCTGGTGTCCGACGCGACGCTGGCCCACAGCATGGGCCAGCGCTCCCGGCAGTTGGCCTTGGCCTTCGGCCCCGCCGAAATTGCCTTGCGGCTCGAGCATGAACTCGAACGGCTACTCGCGGCCAGCCCGCGAACCGGGAAGGGGTGAGCGATGGACCTTTCCCAAATCACGCCGCTGGTGCTCACCTACAACGAAGCGCCCAATATCGAGTCGTGCTTGCGCGCATTAGATTGGGCCCGCCAAGTGGTCGTGGTCGATAGCTACAGCAGCGACGACACGGTCGAGCGGGCTTGCGCGTTTGCCAACGTGCGCGTTGTCCAGCGCACGTTCGACTCCCACTCGGCGCAGTGGAATTTCGGCCTCCGCGAAACGGGCATCCGCACACCGTGGGTCCTGTCGCTGGATGCCGACTATCGGCCGACGCCGGAGCTGCTCGAAGAAATCCGCGGGCTCGAACCTCCCGCCGATGTCTCGGCCTATCTCGTGCCGTTTACGTACTGTGTTTTCGGTCGGCCGCTACGCGGCAGCGTTTACGGGCCGGT
>DATCFX010000876.1:0-10719 GCA_036509275.1 Pirellulales bacterium
CCTGGCTCAACCCAGCACCCAATCGCAACTGCCTCAGAACGTCTTGGAATGCGCGCTGGTAAGGAGTGAAGATGCTCTTCTCCATGCCGACACTAGAATCCGCTTGACTTATTATCCCAACTTAGGATATATTACTGGCAATGATTAGCATGCCATGAACAAATGACTACTGCACCGGGATGTGGCCAATGCAGCCTTTGCTGCCGTTCTCCGATGTTTCTCGCCGGGAGTGGACGCCGCTGAAGTCGCAATTGTTGAAATGGATCGGCAACAAGCAGCGATTTGCCCACCGGATTGTTTCCTTCTTCCCTCGCGACTTCGGCACCTATTACGAGCCGTTCCTGGGCAGTGGCGCCGTATTGGCCACGCTGGCTCCGCGCGCCGCCGTCGGTTCCGACGTCTTCGAACCCCTTATCCAGATCTGGCAAACATTGCAGCGAGACCCCGAGCAGCTAAAGGCCTGGTACGCGGAACGCTGGCACCGCGCGAACCGTTCGCAACGGCAAGCCGTGTACGAAGAAGTCAAGGCTTCCTTCAACGCTCATCCGAATGGGCCGGATCTTCTTTATCTCTGCCGATCCTGCTACGGGGGTGTGGTTCGGTTTCGCAAATCCGACGGGCATATGTCCACGCCCTGCGGGATTCATCAACCAATTGCTCCTGCCTCGTTCGCGAAGCGCGTCGACCTCTGGCGGAGGCGATGCGCAAACGCCGACTTCGTGTCAGCCGACTATGCGGAAATGATGGACCGGGCAAAGGCCGGCGATCTCGTTTATTGCGACCCGCCCTACGTCGATTCGCAAGCGATCATCTATGGCGCGCAAGGCTTCAGCATCGCGACACTTTTCGACGTGATCGCCCGCTGCAAATCGCGGGGCGTTCGGGTTGTTCTTTCCATCGACGGAACCAAGCGGTCCGGCAACAAGATCTGCGACGTTCGAATCCCAGACGGACTATTCGAAGCGGAAGCAGTTATAAACTGTGGTCGATCCATGTTACGACGCTTCCAAATGGCCGGGCAGACGCTCGAAAAGGAAGTTGTCGCGGATCGCTTGCTGTTCACCTACGCAGTTCCCGAAGATTGACGGCGATTGCGTTTGCCCAGCCGCGTCTTCGGGCGTTGGAGACGCCATCGCCGGGCCTCCGGGCGCACAGCGTCCGCTCCCCATGTGCTGGAAGCTGCCGATGGTGGTCATCCATTTAGGTTTGCGGCATCCCCCGGCTTTCCTGCTGCCGCAGGCTAGCGATAACACAGCCGCACGACTACCAGCAGGATGAGCAAGACGACGATCAAGCCTTCGAGCAGCCAGTCGAGCTTGAAGACGAGACCGTGCTTGTTCATCGAGTGCGTCCATGATCAACGAACAGGCCCCGCGGGCCGCAGGCATGGATTGCCGGCCACTGCATGTCGCTATGCCGCGCCATTCTATCCGGCAGGCCAAGTGCTCCTAGTGCCAGCCCCCGAGGCGGCTTGCCTTCGGCCGACTGCTCGGTCGCGGGCCTCCTTGATGATCCATCGGCAGATATTGATTTGTTCGCGCCCAGTCGGTAGCATCATGAACGGATCGCTTGCCGGTCTGCCCGCCGTTTGCGTCCCGCCAAACCGACCGCCACTGCCGCCAGGGCCTCAGCGCATGCTCACGATTCAAGCTCCACCGGATCGCCGCGGCAAGTTCTGCGATGGCCGAACGCGTCGCGACATGCTCAAGATCGGCGGTTTGGCGCTGGGAGGGTTGTCGCTGCCGCAACTGCTGGCGGCCGAAGCCCGGGCCGGGATCAAGAATTCGCACAAAGCGGTGATCATGATCTACCTGGTGGGCGGTCCGCCGCACCAGGACATGTTCGATCTCAAGCCCCACGCACCGGCCGAAATCGCCGGTCCCTGGCGGCCGATCGACACCAACGTGCCCGGCATCCAAATCTGCGAAGCGTTTCCGAAGTTGGCCCGGATGATGGATCGGCTCGTGCCGATTCGCTCGATCGTCGACGCGCAGGCCGATCACGATGCCGTGCAATGTTTCACGGGCCGCACCCATCGTCAGGCGCCGGCCGGCGGTTGGCCCCAATTCGGCTCGATGGTCTCCAAGCTTACGCGGCCGGTGCATCCGTCGGTGCCGCCGTTTGTCAGCCTGTGCTACAACTGCACGCACGGTCCTTACAACGAGCCGGGGCCGGGTTTTCTCGGCATTGCCCAATCGCCGTTGCGGCCGCTGGGACCCAGCCGCGACGACATGCTGCTGCAAGGCGTGACGCTCGATCGCCTGGGAAACCGCAAGGCCTTGCTGACCAGCCTGGATCGGCTGCAACGCGACATCGACGCCAGCGGCGCGCTGCGCGGCATGGATGCCTTTGCCGATCGGGCTATCGAACTGTTGACTTCGTCGCGGCTGGTCGACGCGCTCGATCTATCGAAAGAAGACCCGCGGATCGTCGCCCGCTACGGCCACGGCAACGAGCAGGTGTTTATCGACAGCAACGGTGCGCCGCGCGTGCCGCAGAGCTTGCTGCTGGCGCGGCGGTTAGTCGAGGCCGGCTGCCGCGTGGTCACAGTCAACTACAGTAAGTGGGATTGGCACGGCGGCTCGGGCAATTCCATCTTCAAACGCGAGGCCGAAGACTTTCCGGTGTTCGACAACGCGCTGTCGGCGCTGCTGGAAGATTTGCACGCTCGTGGTCTGGACAAAGACGTTACCGTGCTGGTGTGGGGTGAATTCGGCCGCACGCCGGTGATCAGCAAGGCCGTCGGTCGCGACCATTGGCCGCGCGTGTCGGCTGCGCTGCTGGCCGGCGGCGGCATGCGGACGGGCCAGGCAATCGGCGCCACCGACCGGCTCGGGGGTGAAGCGGTCGATCGGCCGGTCAGGTTCCAGGAAGTCTTTGCGACGCTCTATCGCAACTTGGGGTTGGACGTGCGCGGCAAAACCTTTCCCGATCTTCACGGCCGCCCGCAGTACATCCTCGACGCCGACCCCGCTCCGCTGCGCGAATTGATCTGAAGAGTTCTGCAGCGTTCCGATTCTGCCGGGACGGGCTGCCTAGATCAAACGATCCTGCTCACGTGTACCATGCACGACGCGGACAATACAGACTGCAGCGCCGTTCGACTGGTAATAAATAAGATAGTTGCCGGCCACGTGCCGGCGCACGTCGCCAAAGCGAGCGGTTTGCATCGGTTGCCCGATACCAGGTTGCGTTGCGATGAGGTCGCAGACCGCGCGCATTTCTTGGAGCCAAGACAAGGCGGCGAGCACGCTATTCCGCGCAATGAAGTCCACGATCCGGCCGAGATCCTGTTCCGCTTCGGTCGTGAACACTGCCTTCGTCATCAGGCGTCGCTGGGCGGATTGCGTGAGGCGACATCCCGAGCGCGCTGCCGAAGACACTCCCAGTCGGCCTCGTTCAATTCACGAGATCGACCGGCCCGTGCCGAAGCGATGCCCTGCTCTACCCGTTCCATGTGTTCCGCAGGCACGAAGGGCACGCGCTCGGTCTGCGCGCGCAACGCTTCAACCGCTGCTTCGAGAGCGGCCTCCCTCGAGGGAAACCACCCGCCGGCGACGACACTGGCGAGGTACTGCTCCAATTGCGGAGGAAGTTCCGTTGACATATTACTCAGGCTACCACGGGAACCGGATTCCGACAACGGATTTTGGGTCGCCGCCAAGAGGACGGACTACTGGCCATACCGGCTGACTGCCTGCTTTTGATAAGCCGCATACAGGTCGTTCAATTGCTGGCTGCTGAGCTCCGCACATTGGACCATCAGGATCATGGCGATCTGGTTCGGGGGATCGATCCACATTTGCGTCTTTCGCGATCCATGATGGCCAAAGCTGCCGACGCTCGCACCGCCAGCCAAGGCCTTCTTCTGCACAAAAAATCCCAGGCCGTAACCTTGCAGGCCTTTGCCGCCGACGGCTAGATCGGCCGTTTGAACCGAACTCATCTCCTTGATCGCGGCCGGCGAAAGGTACTTTTTCCCCCGGTAAGTCCCGCCGCTCAGCAGCATGCGGCAGAACCTCGAAAGATCCGTCGCGGTGGAAAACAAACTGCCGCTGGGCCTGGCAAAATGGTTCGCGTAGGACGGAATCATGCTGGCCGGGAACTGCGACAAGATGATCGGCGGCACGGTCCCGCATTTGCCTGAATCCTTGAGCAACTCGGAATTGAGATGCAGCGGCTCGAGCGTCTTGGTCGCCGAGTTGTACTCGTGCGTCAACGCCAAATGCGAAGCCTGCTCGGCGTCGGGCCAGAACGTCGTGTCTTTCATTTCCAGCGGATCCAAAAGCCGCTGCTGAATGAATTGGCAATACGGAATTCCGCTGACTCGCTCGACGATACGGCCCGCGATTTCCAGCCCCTTGCTGTATTCGAATTTCGTGCCCGGCTCCCATTTCAAGGGCGCGTGGGCGAGAACTTTGACTTCTGCTTCCAGGTTAAAATGCCGCGGCTTGGCATCTTTCGGCAGCCCGGCCGTGTGGCTCATGGCTTCTTTGATGGTGATCGGGTGTTGCGGTGGATGCCGCTGGCCACTGCCTTTCGCTTCGACCATCTGACCCTTGAACTCCGGCAGATATTTTTCTACCGGGTCGTCGATGTTCACCTGGCCCTCGTCGACCAGCATCATCAAGGCCGCGGACGTAAAGCACTTGGTCATCGAAGCGATATAGAACAGATCCGTCGTCTGCATCGGCTTGCGAGTCGCCAGATCGGAATACCCGATCGCCTCCAGATCGAGCACGTGGTCCTTGCCGGTCACCAGCACGACCGCGCCGGCGATCACGTGCTCATCGATGAACGGCCGCAGAGCGCCGTCCATGCCTCCGTCGGACGGCGGCACGGCGACAGGCTCGGCCGCCCGTGCCAAACCACCCACGGATGCCGAAATGAGCAGCAGCGCGATGCCGACAGAGCAGCCAAAAGTCGAACTCATCAGCCACAGCCTCGATTCGTGTTGGTTAATCGACTCGGGAGACTCGATTCGCTGGGGTGCCGCCGGATCCGAGGTAAGGATCGGCCGAAAAATAACTTCGGCTTTTCCTGGCCCCTCACCCTGCCCTCTCCCGCAAGGGGAGAGTAGTTGCGGAGAAGTTATTTTTCGGTCGATCCTAAGGTGCGCGGCCTTCGGTGCGAAGCGGTTGATGATCGATAAGCGCGCGATCCGCACCTGCGTTGAGAACGCTCAGTCATCCTACCGCTTGCTCCCTACCATCCGGCCCTGCCGATCGTAAAATCGCGTCGTGCCGCCGGAGGTCACGGCTCGGCCTGAGTAGGCACCGTGGGAATCGTAAAACGTCGTCGTGCCGCCCGACAGGCTGCTGCGCCCGCCGAATGCACCGTTGGAATCGTAGAAGCGGGTGTCGGCGCCGGATGTCGCTGCCCGGCCGGCGTAGGCACCGTTGCGATCGTACAGTCGGGTCGCGTCCTGGGTTCGATCTGCGCGGCCTGCATACGTTCCCTGGCCGCCGTAATAGCGAGTGGTTCGAGCACTCGAATCACTGCGGCCCGAGTAGGCGCCGTAGCCATCGTAATACCGGCCCGACACGGCACTCGACGCCGCGGACCTGCCGTCGAACATCTGGCCTGGCGCGCGAGGGTTGGTTGCCCGCGAGGTGGCCAGCAGCGAGAGCAGAACGGCCAGAGCAACGATATACCGTTTCATTCGATGAACCTCAAAAGTCCGCCTGCCGGTTCTCGAGTTCAAATTCATTCTACCCAAATGTAGCGCGTCAATCGACGCAGTCGTGGCCCGCCGCCACTTGGCCTTGAGGTATTGAAGGAAGTGCGGAAATTGCCGCTGGCTCGAAGCAGGAATGGCGGCTTTGATGGCAGTCCGTCGACCAGATCGGTCGGAGGTCGCGCCGGTAAGCGAGCCGCGATATTGTTATGAAGTTCCAAGACCAGAGCGCGGATGGCCTAGGATCGAACGAAAAATAACTTCCGTTTTTGCCGACTCCTCTCCCTGCCCTCTCCCGCAAGGGGCGAGGGGTTTGCGGAGAAGTTATTTTTCGGTCGATCCTTAGTCGCTGCCGCCCGGATTGCCGCCGCTGGTGCGGACCGGCCCGACACCGCCGCCGCCCTCGCCGGTGGAGCCTAAACCCGTGGCGCCGGCGCCTGGCGCGCTGCCCGAGCCGCTTTGCGAGCCATTGTCAGCCTGATTGTTGCCCACCGCCCCCAGCGGCTTGGGCTGATCGCCCTTTCCGCAGCCGGCGATAGCCAGAACAGCCGCCAATGCCCCCAGCAAGAGCGTACGCATGCATCTACTCCTTTGCGTTTCCAGGTTCCGCATGGACCACAGACCGGCCGCAAGCCAGCGAATGGCGCGCCGCTCACGTCGCCGCCAGCGCATTTGCCGAAATTGCCTTGCTTGAATTGCGCGGAGTGCCAGCCTATTCTGGAGCACACCAACCCCCGCACGAGCGGCCGGCAAGCGAATCTACCGGCAGCTTTCCCACCCGCATACCGGTCCGAGGAGTTTCAGCAGTGAGCGCGAAACCAGGCAGCAATCGGCGCGAGTTTCTCAAGAAGTCGGCGGCCGCGCTGGCGGCACCGACCATCGTGCCGGCCACGGTGTTTGCCAAGCCCGGCGAGCCGGCGCCCAGCGACCGCGTGGTGGTGGGCTCGATCGGCACCGGCGACTTGGGCCGGCGGCATCATTTGAACGGCAAGCTGCTGCCCAACAAGCGGATTCGCATGGCTGCGGTCTGCGACGTGGACCGCAATCATCGCGACCAGGCGGCTACCGATTGTTTTACGAAGACCGGCAAGCCGGTGGCCATCTACAAGGATTTTCGCGACCTGTGCGACCGGCCCGACATCGATGCCGTGCTGATCGCCACGCCCGACCATTGGCACGCCCTGGCAGCCATCTACGCGATGGAGGCGGGCAAGGACGTGTACTGCGAAAAGCCGCTCACGCTCACGATTCACCAAGGCCGCGAAATGGTCAACGCCGCGCGGCGCTATGGCACCGTGTTCCAGACCGGCAGCCAGCAGCGGTCCAATGACCGCTTCCGCCTGGCCTGCGAACTGGTGCGCAACAAGAAAATCGGCCAACTCCAGCGCGTGGATACCTACATCAACGGCGTCGACGCCGGCGTGTGGGAGCCGCCGACCACGCCGCCGCCGGAGCTGGACTGGAATTTCTGGCTCGGCCCCGCGCCCTATGCCGACTACAGCCCCAATCGCTGCCATTACCAGTTCCGCTGGTACTCGGATTACTCGGGCGGCAAGATGACCGACTGGGGCGCGCATCACAATGACATTGCCCAGTGGGGCATCGGCGCCGACGACACGGGGCCGGTAAAAGTCTCCGGCAAGGGCATGTACTACAAGGACGGTCCGCACGACGTGGCCGGCGAGTTCGACGTCGATTATACGTATGCTGGCGGCGTCACGCTGCATTGCCATTCCAGCCCGATGGATCACGACCTGGAGGGGATTCCGCTGGGCAAGAAGGAAAAGATCAAGAAGCAAGAAACCAACGGCGTGCTGTTCACCGGCAGCGACGGCTGGGTGTTTGTCAGCCGCAGCATGCTCGTGGCCTCGGATCCCAAGCTGTACGACACCCAGTTCAGCAGCGACGACACACGGCTGTACGTGAGCCAGGATCATCACGAGAACTGGCTCGATTGCATCGCCAGCCGCCAGCGGCCGATCTGCGACGTCGAGATCGGCCATCGCTCGGCCACCGTCTGCCACTTGGGCAACATCGCCATGCAACTGCGCCGCGAATTGGCCTGGGATCCGCAGAAGGAGCAGTTCGTCGACGATGACCAGGCGAACCTGATGGTCAGCAAGCCGATGCGGGCACCCTGGCACTTGTAAACCCTAACCGCATCTTTGCAGGACGAAACGACTATGGCGAACATCAACGAATTGGCCAAACAGCTCGGCTCCGACGACCAGATCAAGGTGTACCAGGCTAAGCAGGAAATGGTGCTGCTCACCGCCGCAGCCGGCGCGCCGGGCAAAGACCGCCAGCGGTCGGACATGGCGGCCGAAATGGCCAACTGCCTGACCACGGAAATGCCACAGAAGGACAACAAGGGCAAAGTCAGCAAGGTGCCCGAGTTGAACGCCCGGGGCCGGTCGCTGGTGAGCCGCTATCTGGCCAATGTTGGCGATCAGTCGGAGGTGGCGGCGCTGGAGCGGGCGATGCACGATTTCGACGTGCGCGAAATGGCTCGCTGGGCGCTGGCGCGGATGACCTGCCAGGCGGCGACCGACGCTCTGGCCAAGGCGGCCAAGACTGGCATCGGCGATGAATTTCGCGTCGGTGCAATCAATGCCCTGGCCGGCCGCTCGGGCTCCAGCGTGCGTGAGACGCTCGTGGCGTGCGCGGCCAGCCCCAGCCCGGAAGTCCGCCTGGCGGCGGCCGAAGCGCTCGCGTGCGACGCGGAGGCCGCCAATGATGCGGTACTGGCAAAAGTCGCCGCCGGCGGCGGAAAGCGGACCGGAATGCGAGTCGCCAAGGCGCGTTTGCGGCTGGCCGAAAACCTGGTGGCAGCCGGACAAAAGCAGGCCGGACGGCAGATTTACCAGCAGCTCGCCGACGGCAAATACGACCCCGCGCAGCAAAAGGCGGCCCAAGCGGCGCTTAAGCACGTCGGCTGAAGTCCTGTGCTGCCAAGCGGTTGCGGATTTTCGTGCGAATCTCTGCGCGCGCCCGATTCTGCGTGGCACACTCTAATAGGCCGCGGCATGGCGCCACGAGCACCGCGATTTTTCGCTGAATCCGACGTTTGAGAGAGGCCAGGCACATGTCGACGAAGCTCGTGAGCACCTTGGGGTTGGCCGGTTTGTGGCTCTGCGCGTCGGCGGCCCTGGCGGCAGGCGAGCCGGCGCCGGGCACGATGCACAGCGTCCAGCTTCCGGGAATGGGCGACGCGCCGGGCGGCGTCAACGTTCCGCTGTCGTCACGCGCCGTGGCCGACACGCCGGTAAAGATCATGAACTTCAGCCGCGAGCCGATGCGTTACCAGATCTCGCGCACCAGCGGCAAGACCTGGACCGATTTCTACACGCTGCCCAGCGGCAAGCTGCATCAGTTCAATGCCGATCCGCGCGGCGCGCCTTCGATCATTCGCACGCTCAACGGCTCCGGTTCGCCGGGGTACGTGTTCATTCGCTACCCCGTCCCCGGCGGCTTCGAGAGCTTCAAGCTGCTGGGAGGCAACGCGTATGGCTATGTGATCAACGCCAATGGCTACGGCGAGATCGTCGAGCCGAACCTGGCAGGCCAGCCGACGCCGCGCGTTCCACGCGGCGCGCAAGAGTTGCAGTTGTTCCAGCTCTATGCCAACCACTGCTACTTCGACAAGCAGCCCGACCAACCGACTCCGCCGCCGGGACCCATCATGCCGCGCGAGTCGCGAGTGCCCTTCAGCCAGTGATGCCGTCGCGATTTCGTAGCGGAAGTCGTGAGGCTTCCGACGAATCACTCGCACGCTGCGGAACTCTCACGAGTTCCGCTACAACGGACGAACTCCACTACGGGGCAGATGCGCGGGCAGGCGCCTGCAACTCTACCGCCGCCGGTTGACCTGCTGAAACATCCAGGGCACGACGCCCTCGGGATCGGTGTACGCCGGTGTCCAACTGTTGTGGCCCACGCCCGGATACTCGGTGTAGCGCGGGTGGCCGCCAGCGCTGCGAATGGCCTCGATCATCTTGCGGCTGCGCTCGACGGGCACGGCCGGATCGTCGGCGCCGTGGATGGCCCAAATCGGCACGCCCTTTAGCCGGGCCGCCAGTTGCTCGTCGCCGCCGCCGCAAATCGGCACCACCGCGGCAAACCGCTCGGGAAACATCGTGGCCAGCGCCCAGGTGCCGTAGCCGCCCATCGACAGCCCGGTGAGATACTCTCGCTGGCGGTCGACCGGATATTTCTGCTCGACTTCATCGAGCATGCCGATCACTGCGCGGCCTTGGGGATTCAGTTCGCCGGCAGGGCTCGACTGCTTGTCCGACCAATTGACGTCCACCCATTTCTCGCCGGGAGGACATTGCGGAGCGATCAGAAAGCACGGATACCGGGCTCGGTACGCATCGCTCGCCATCAACTCGGGCAAATACAGCAACTGCAAGCGGTTGTCGGTGCCACGCTCGCCGGCCCCGTGCAAGTACAGCACGACCGGGTATTTTTTGCCCGGCTCCAGATGCTCGGGCTTGAGCAATCGGTAAGCAAACTCCTGACGTGCAGGGCCGCTGCCCAGCACAAATTCGTGCGATTCATAACGCTGGATCGTCTGGTCGGCAGGCGGCATGGGGGCCAATCCCAGGGCGGTGATGGCAAGCGTCAACAGGTACATGGCATGCGGTCTCGTGGTAGCAATGCGCTCGGCGGCCAAGCACCAGCAGGGTCGTGCCGGCGCGGCATCTGCGAGTTTAGCAACTATCGCCGAGCGCCGCACCGCTTGCCCGCTGGCCGTGGTTAGGGCACAATTTTTGTAGCCCCGGCGTCGCGGCGGTTCCCGCCACGTTAGGATCGGCCGAAAAATAACTTCTCCGCGACACCTCTCCCCTTGCGGGAGAGGGCAGGGTGAGGGGCCGGGAAAAACGGAAGTTATTTTTCGGTCGATCCTTATTCTTTGCTTTCGAGGTCTTTCACGCCTATGGTCAGCGACCTGTCAACGCGTCATGCACCGGTGTCGGACATCATTCGGCCTCCGGCCGACGAAGCCCAATGGGCCGAATATCGTCTGAGCGACGAGCAGC
>DATCFX010000877.1:0-5753 GCA_036509275.1 Pirellulales bacterium
CGAGTTGTTGCACGTAATCGGCGAGATCGATCGTGGCCTCGGGCAACTCGGCGCGGGGATCGCTGGAGGGCTGCGTCGCAGCGCGCACGTCCGGAGCGCGTGGCGGTTGCCGCGACAGGTCCGCCGGGGCCAAGGGCCGCACATGTGCGTCAGTCGGGTGAATCCCACCGGCTCCGTCGTGCAAGCGAACACAATTGCAACCGGCCTTTTTCGCGGCGTAGAGGGCCTGGTCGGCACGCCCGACGAGATCCGCCACGGTCTCGCCGGCCAGGACGCTTGCTACGCCGCCGCTGGCCGTCACTTGCAACGACCGGCCGGCGTGCTTGATGACTGCCGCCTGGATCTGCTGCCGAGCCCGCTCGGCGGCGATGGCCGCTCCCGTAAGATCGGTGGCAGGCATCAGGATCATGAATTCGTCGCCACCGTAACGGCAGACGATATCGACATCGCGCATCGCCCGCACGAGTGATTGCGCCACGCCGCGCAGCACCGCATCGCCAGCCTGGTGTCCATGCGAGTCGTTGATCGACTTGAAGCTGTCGATGTCGAACATGAGCAAGGATAAAGGCACGCCGTAGCGCTGGAATTCGCCCGAGCGTTGGGTGAGCGCGTCGTCGCAAGCGCGGCGGTTCAACAGCCCGGTAAGCTTGTCGGTGCGGGCGATGGCCACTTGTGCCTGCAGCTCGTCGGCCTGATCGGCAAGCTTCCGCTCGGCATCGCGCAATTGCTGCTGGAGCTGCTCGTTGGCTTCCGTCACGCTCGCCATGGCGCCCGTCAGGGCGACGTGCAAGTTGGCCTCGGGCACCTGGCTGGCCATTTGCAGGTCGTGGCCAATCTGCTGGACGCGCGTGGCATGCGCGCCGGCATCCTTGCCGATGTTGCCGGTCAACTGGCTGGCGCGCTGCAGCATGTAATCCAACAATTCGCCCTGCTGCCGCTGACTTTCTCGTAAGCGGCTGATTTCGCCGTCGTCGGCGCCCTCCAAGGTGCGCGACCGCAAAAACCAACCGACAAGGGTCCCCAGGATGAGTTCCACCGTCGATACCGTCAGTAGTACGCCTAAGCCGAATTGCATTCCGTTTTCAACCACTTGCTAAACCCCTAGTTTGGCGTTTATCCGATTCGCGTGGGCCAAAGGTCTCAGAACCATAGGTCGCCTTCGGTCGGTGGCAAATCGGAGCCGCACGGTGGACGTTCGGGTGGTTCGATTTTCTGGCAGATCACCAAAAATAGTCGCTGGCAAGCAGCTCAGCGGCCCAGGCCGTACGAAAGGCGGCGTGACGCCTCGGTTTTCGACCTGCCGAAAGGATCGAATTTCCGTTTTTCCAGGCCCCCGCACCCTGCCCTCTCCCAAAAGGCGCGAGGGGTTGCGGAGAAGTTATTTTTCGGTCGCTCCAAACGCTCGATTAGTTGTTTGACTGTCCAGTAAAACAGGCTTACGATGGGTGCATACCCCCAACCCTCGGCGTCGGCGCCGATGATGCGCCCAGGCATCCGCTATCGAATGCCACAAGCCATTGCAATCAAACAACTTACGTATTTATGAGCTATCGACGCCGCCGCGGTCCGCTGGAGATGGTTGCCCGAACGGTTAACCAACTTATCCGAGGGATCGCGCAATTGGCGTGGGCGGTCTGCGCACCGTTTCTGATGCTCGCGGAAGTCTGGGCGGCGCTGCTGCGCAACAGCGGGCGATCGGTGCGGAAGATCGGCCGGGTAAACTGGCTGCGGCTGGTACTGACGTATATTCGTTGGCCGTTCTTCGAGCTGCTGCGGGCTTCACGCTGGATTTTCGCCAGTGTCATTGGGTGGTGGCCGCGGGCTCGGCTGATCCACTTGGCGCAGGGTCTACCGGCCATTGCGGTTCTGCTGCTGACCATGCTGCCGCTGGTGATCGCCAACGGCAAAGACGTGAGTCGCTATGACATTGCGGCCGTCGACGCGTATCGCGACCAGCATTTCGAAGATGCCGAGTTGTACTTTCGGGCGATCGCGGAAAAAGAGCCGGAAAACGAAGAATTTCGCTATCGCATGGCGCTTGCCGCGGATGCCTTGGGCGAGCACGATCGGGCCAGCGCCGTCATGGCGAGTCTGGCCAAGCCGACGCAGCAGGGTTACCCGCTGGCGCATTTTTGGCTGGCCCGGCAACTGTTGCAATCCAATCGCAGCAGCCAGGCGGTGTCGGCGGCGGAAGCCCATTTGAAGCGCGCCATCCAAGGCTCGGCCAACTATGCCGATGCGCATCAGCAACTCGGTTTGCTGTACCTGGCCAGTATGCGGTTGAGCGACGCCGAACCCCATCTGCTGAAGGCCGCGGAAGTTCGTCCCGAACTCTGGATCAATGTGGCCCGGCTGCGGGTGTTGCAAGGCCGGCGCGAGCAGGCGGTCGTCGACGCGGAAAAGGCGCTGGATTACTATCGCACTCGGGCAGAAGGCAACCTGGACGACGTGCAATCGCGGCTATATTGGGCCGAATCGCTCGTGTTTTTGGAACGCTTCAACGCTGCCGCCACCGTGTTGATCGACGGCACCAAGCTGAGTTCGGATAGCCGGTTCCCGCAAGCCATCAGCCGTGTGTATCTGATGTGGGCCGAAGTGCTGCGGGCTCGCCGCGGCGCGTCGAAAGCCTCCGACCAGCAGATCCTGCTGGTGCGCTCGTTTCAATTTAATCCGAAGAATCCCCTGCTCTTGCGCCGGCTGGTATTGGGATTAAAGGAGCAGGGCGAAGATTCGACGTTGGTCCGCTCGGTCGTGCGCACGCTGCTGGGTCGCGGACAAGAGCTCGCCCTGATCGACCTGCTGCTGGCAATCGACGCCGATACCCGCAACCAACACGCTACGGCGGATAATTACTTGAGAAAGGCCCGCGGGATTGACCCCAAGATCACGGCCGTGGCCAGCGAATTGGCCGTGTCCTTCGTGGAAGTCGAGCCGGCCATGACTGAAGAGGCCGCTTACCTGGTGAATCTCGGGTTACGAGTTTGGCCGAATGACGCCGACCTGCGGTTTGCGCGCGGTTATTTCTATTATCGCCGCGGCCTGTGGATCGAGTCTTTGATCGATCTGCAAGCGGCCTTGCCCAAGAAGTCCGATAGCGCCAACATGCACCGGCTGCTGGCGGACGTCTATCAGCAATTGGGCATGAAGGACAAAGCCGAAGCGCACCTGGAGCGGGTGACCGCCGCGCGCTAGGGCCAAGTCAGGCCCTTCGCGCAGGGCCTGGCAGAAGGACGCACTTCGCGGTCCTTGCGGTCCCCCATTTCCCCCTCCTCCATTCCGCAGCCCCTTGCGCAACGGGCAACGGCTTCGTCCCGTGGCTCGGCCTTTCCAGCCGCCCTGCCCCGACTCTGCGGACCGAACGCGGACGCTAGCACCGCTTCGATTTTGGGAGTTTCCTGGCGCTCGGGCCTCATGCCCGCGAAGCGTGGGCACGGCCCCCCAGCAGATGCCTTTTGGCATGGCTGGCATGCTGCCCCGCCGCTACTCGATGAGTGAGATTGCGCGCGGTCATAAGTGCGACAATATGACGTATCTCCTTTGGTATAAACAACTTTCTGCGACAAAAAAACAATTTTTATTCTTGCATGCATTAGATTTCACCTTATCTTCGGGGGTGCATTCGGCATTTCTCATCTGAATGCTCTCCCTCGGGTACGCGTCATGTCGCTTCGCACGCATCGAGCACGGTTCCCACGCCACTGCCACGCTCCAGCCCGTTCCGATATCTCCGGAACCTGCTCTCCGGCCGTGATAGCTAGGGATCGCCCGAAAAATAACTTCCGTATTTCCCGGCCCCTCACCCGGCCCTCTCCCGCAAGGGGAGAGGGGCCGCGGAGAAGTTATTTTTCGGTCGATCCTAGCTCGATCCGCTCCGCGCTATCCGCAGGCTTTAGGCGGACTGACGCCCATGGGCGACCGTCTCGAACCGGATGCCATGCGCCGCCCGCGCACTCAGTCAGCGAAATGGGTTGGTCAAGCCGCGCAGTACTACTCACGCCGGGATTTTCTTTATGCTGCGACCAAGGGCGCTTCGACGGAATCTGAAAACGGCTGCGGTCTACGCCGCGATTGCCGGAATGCTCGTCACGAGCGGTCCGGTGCAAGCCGCGACGTACACGTGGAATAACGCCGCCAACGCCGCCACCGGCAGCGTCAGCCCCGCCAATAATATGTGGAGCAATACCGCCAATTGGTTAAACAGTGTGGCGCCCGACGGCACCGATACCAGCGGCATTCTCCAGTTCAATGGCGGCGGGTACACCGCCAACAACGATCTGTCGGCTGGGTTCAACCTGAACCAGATCCAGATTGTGAACACGTTCAGCTCCGCGTATGGAACGGCCGCGGCGTTGAACCTCACGGGCAATGCGCTCGATTTCTCCGCCGCCGGCGTGATCAGCCAAAATGGCTTCGGCGCGGTGAACATTAGCAACGACCTCGGGCTGACCGGCGGGCTGACGATCGATGGCACGGGCGGCGTGCTGGCCACGGCAGGCGGCATCCTCACGGGCGTGCCGACCATGTCTCTGGGGGGCGTCATCAGTGGCAGCGGGCCGTTGACGCTTTCGACCTTCGGAGGCACCACGGTTGTCAGCGGCGCCAACACCTTCACCGGCGGCGTGAACATGAATAGCGGCACGCTGAGTGTCGCGGCCGACGCCAATCTCGGCGACGCGAGCAATGGCGTTACCTTCGGCGCTCCCGGCTCCGGTGTGCTGCTGGCCAGCAACTCGTTCACTTCGGCCCGCGCGGTGACGTTCGCGGGCAACGGCGCGATCGACGCGGCCAGCGGCAAGACGCTCGCGTTGACCGGAGCGTTGGCGGGGACGGGGAGCATGTTCATCGGCAAGACCGCCGGCGACACGGGCATCGTGAACCTGCAGGGCATCAGCGCCAACACCACGGCCGGCAACGTGTATTTGAATGGCGGCACGCTGAGCATCAGCAGCGACGCCCAATTGGGGGCCGGCACCAACAACCTCGTGTTCGGCGGCGGCACGTTGCAGGCCGCCACGACCAATCCTTTCACCACGGCCCGCAACATCACGCTAGCCACGGGCGGCACGATCGACGTCGTCAACGGCCAGACACTGACCGCCACTGGGCTGGTCAGCGGTTCCGGCTCGCTGACCGTGACCGACTCGGGCACGTTGGGAATCGACGGCGTGGTGCCGAACACCTACACGGGCACGACGACGCTTTCCGCGGGCAGCAACTTGACGGTCAACAGTGCCGGCGGGCTGGGCTCCGGCCCGCTGACGATGGCCAGCGGCACGACGCTGGACCTCGAGGCCGATCAGAGCATTGCGGCGTTTGCCGGGACCAATGCCGGGGCTTTGACCTTGGATGCGAACCTGACGGTCAACCAGTCGACCAAATCGACCATGTCGGGCGTAATCAGCGGCATCGGCAGCCTGACGATGAACGGCACGGGCAATCTGACGCTCAGCGGGGCCAACCTCTTCACGGGCGGCACGACGATCAACAGCGGCGTCGTGACCTTCGGCTCGATCGCCGCCACTGGCGGCACCAGCAACGGCGCCATCGCGGTCAATTCCGGCGGCGTCGCCGCGGCCAGCTTCGCGATGACCCAGGCGTTTTTGGATAACGTCACCTCCGGCGGAGCGGCGGGCGGCGTGATTGCCCTGGGGGCCAGCAGCAGCGCCGCTTTGAGCTTTGCCGCGGACAACCTGGCCGGCGCCAGCTTGGGCGCTACCGGCGCGTTCACGTACTCGGGGGCACTGACGCCCAAC
>DATCFX010000878.1:0-6537 GCA_036509275.1 Pirellulales bacterium
CCTCGATCAACTCATCGGCGCTTGCATAGCCGCGCGCAAAACGGACGCACAAGCCGTGGTGCATCACCGTCTGCGGCAGGCCCGGCGGAGCGCCGGCCGCATCGAATACAACCACCGTCCGCGCCAGTTCCGCCGGCTCGAGCGACGCAGCCAAAAAGTTCAGCAGCGCCAACCGCGCACTTTCCAGCGCGCTACGACCGCGGCCACGCCCCAGCAGCCCGGCCGCATGCATCAGGTTGTAGCCGTCGATGAGCAGGGACATGGGGGAAATGATGAATGATGAATGATGAATGATGAATGATGAATGATGAATGATGAATGATGAATGATGAATACAGGAGTAACGAAGGACGCCTCTGCGATCAGTCACTCCTCCATTCATCATTCATCATTCCGCATTCATCATTAATTTCCTACTGCCTTTCGAAAATCGCTTTGCGCAGTTGTTTGTCGAACGGTTCGCTGGTGCGGATGGTGGCTAGGAAGTCTTCTTTGCTGAGCACGTAGAGCTCGAGCGGATCCTTGGCCACGACGGTGGCGCTGCGCGGCTGATCGTTCAGCAGCGCGAGCTCTCCGAAAAAGTCGCCCTCTTTGAGCGTGGCCACCAACTGGCCGGGGCTTTCGTCTTGCTTGAGGACCTCGGCGTGGCCGTGATGGATGACGTAAAACTTGTCGCCCGGCTCGCCTTGCCGCACGATTACGTCGCCGGCCGAATGGTTCTCGACCGACACCTTCTCGGCCACGCCCGCCACCGTGCTGGGCGTGAGCTCGCGAAACAGCGGGCAATGCCGCAGAAATTGGGTCACCTCCTCGATCAGCCGCGGCAGCACGTCGGAAATAATCTTGCCGTCGACCATGTTCACGATGCGGTCGGCCATGTCCAGGATGCGCTTGTCGTGGGTCACGATCAGCACCGTGGTCTTGTTCTCGGTCGAGAACTGCTTGAACAGCTCGAACACCCGATGGCCCGACTTTTCGTCGAGCGACGCGGTCGGCTCGTCGGCCAGCACCAGGCTCGGCCGGTTGACCAGCGCCCGGCAGATGGCCACCCGCTGCCGCTGGCCGATCGACAGGCTTTCGGGCTTGTAGTCGACGCGCTGGTCGAGGCCCAGCGTCGAGAGCAGCTCGACGGCGCGGCGCCGCATTTCGCCTTCAGGCATTTCGCGCAGCTCCATCGCCATGCGCACGTTCTGGTAGGAGGTCAACGAGGGAAACAGGTTGTGCGTCTGGAAGATGAAGCCGATGTCCCGGCGCAGGTGAACAAGCTGAGAGGACGAAAGCTGCGACAGCGCGCGCGATTCGGTCTGCCCATTGCGCGAGTCGAGTGGCTTGACGCGCAGCCGGATTTCTCCCTCCTGGATCGTGCGCAAGCCGCCGATCAAGGTCAGCAGCGTGGTCTTTCCCGAGCCCGAGGGGCCGGTCATGATCACGATTTCGCCGCGCGTGATCTGCAGATTGTTTTCGACCAGGGCGTGGTGTTTCGTGTCGCCGGAGATATACCAGTGATTGAGTCCGGCGACTTCGATGCCAAAATCGGCCGGATGTTCGGCATCGGCCGGCAGCGCGCGCGTGGCCAGGCGGCGGGTAGTCGACGAGGTGGACAAAGGATCGATACTCATGTGAACAACAACGTCGCGGGATCGGCGGCCAAAACCTTACGCATCGTCAACAAGCCCGATAGCACGCACATGGCGACGGTCAGCACCCAAACCTCGACCGCCCGGCCCCCACCGAGTTCCATCAGCAAGCCGGTCATGTACCCCAACAGGCCGTACAGCGCTTCGCTCGCCAGCAAGCCGGGCACGAACCCCAGGATCGACAGCAGCAGGGCTTCCTGCAGCACCAGGACCACGAAATACCGGGGGCGATAGCCGATGGCCTTGAGCGTGGCAAACTCGCGCAGATGATCGGTGATGTCCGCGTAGAGGATCTGATAACAGATAATCACGCCGACCACAAAGCCCAGCGCGACGCCGAAGCCGAACACGGTGCCGATGGGCGTGCTGGTTTTCCAGAACTTTTGCTCGTAACGCACAAATTCGGCCTTGGTCATCACGCGCACGTCGGGCGGCAGCATGCGGCCCAACTCGGCTTCGACCTGGCGCAGATCGGCGCCGGGAACCAACCGCACCAGGCCGATGTCGATTTGCTCCAGGGCCTGCGCTTGCTGGGCGGCCGGAAACAGCGCGCTGACATAGGTGATGTCGCTCATCACGATATTGCCATCGTTGGCAAAATCCGTTCCCAACGAAAACATGCCGACCACGTTCACCCGGTCGCCGGCGAATTGGGCTTTGTCGCCCGGCTGTGGGTAGCCATAGTCGCTTTTCGACAACCGATCGAACAGCACCGTGTCCGGCAGCAGCAGCTTGTCCGCCTGGCTGACGATCTCCGGAACGGCGAGGATCGGCTGCGTGGGGTCGAAGGCCAGCGTGCGAATCGCGTAGCTGCGGCCCTGTCCCGCGCTCTTCCAGGAAAAACGGTTGTCCATATAGAGCGGATACGCGGCCGCGACGCCCGGGCAAGCCCGGGCCACGTACAGCCGCTGCCGGCTGAATGTGTTCTTGACGGTAATCGTGGTCTTGTTGCGGTTGAAGATCACCAGGTCCGCATTGAGGTGCAGCGGCACCTGCACGGTGCTGTCGTACAGCGCGCCTTGAAAGCCGAGCTGCATAAAAAACAGCAGCACGGCGAAGCCAATCCCGAGGGCAGCCATGAGCAGCCGGCGAAAATTGTGCCGCAGGTTGGCCCAAGCCAGTGGGACGCGCCGATACCAGGGAAGCATGGTCGTCTCAACTAAATAATAGTGTGGCCGGATCGGCCTTCTGCACTTTTCGCAGCGCCAACAGCCCCGAGATCGCGCACATCAACACTCCCAACACGAAGACGCCGGCAGCCATCGGCAAGGTCAGCTTCATTGGCAAGTGAGCCGCCCGCGACGTAATCGAGTACAGCGCTTGCGAGATCATCACCCCCGGGATAAACCCGCCCACGGCCAGAATCAGCGCCTGCGTCAGCACCGTTCGCGACAGGTAGCTGGGCGGAAATCCCATGGCCTTGAGCGTGGCGTATTCCGACAGCCGGTTGTCGATATCGCTGGACAGCACCTGGTAGACAATCGCCACGCCCACGAGCAAAGCCAGAATCACGCCCAGCCCGAAGATAATGCCGACCGACGTTTTCATAATCCAGTGCTGCCGGTCCTGGGCATTGATCTGCGGCCGGGTATAGACGACCACGTCCTCCGGCAGCAAGGTGGCCAGTTCGCCGGCGACGCGCTCAGGCACGGCGCCGGGCCGCAGCTTCACGAGTCCCAGGCTCAAGCTCTCGAGCGGCCGCCCCGGCATGAGGCGCGAAAACGTCAGGTCGCTGCAAGCGACGGCCCCATCGGCGCTAAAGCCGGTGCCGAGCGTGAAATTGCCCACGACGTCGATCCGCTTGCCGCCGATCTCGGCTTGCGTGCCCGGCGTATGGGGGCCGAAATCAGGATGCGACATGCGGTCCATCAGCACGTGGTACGGCCGCTCGAGTTGCCTGCGCTGGCGATTGAGCTCGGGCAGCAAGAACACCCGGTCGACCGGATCGATGCCCAGCAACAGGATCCCGCGCTCGTGGCCGGTATCGTGCATCCGCCAGAGGTTGAGACCGATGTAGAGCGGCATGGCATCGGCCACGTCGGGATGGCTTTCGGCCAGGTACAACCGCTCGCGCGGCAGCGTGCCGCTGCGAACCATGTAGAGATAATCGGGCGAGGCCAGCAGCAAATCGAAATCCAGCTTGTCGTACACGAGCGAGGCCGTCAGCCGGACCGAATAATAAAAGCCCAACTGCATCAGGATCAAGATGACGGCGAAAGCCACGCCGGCCATCGCTACCAGGGTGCGAACCCGTTCATGCACCAGGTTGAGCCAGGCCAGCGGTGTTTGCTTCATGGCAACTGGAAGAACCTGCTAGCCAACGTGCGGTGCCCATTTAATCTTGCCGCGTATCCCATTCATCACGCATCACTCATCGTTCATCACTCCTTCTTCCCTGCCGCCGGCCGCGTGTCGATTTGCACCCTGACTTGCAGGTTCACGAGCCTGGCGGCCGCCGCGCTGTCGTCCAGGCGGACGTGGACTTTCACCACGCGCAGGTCGGTGTTATCCGTGGGATTGAGGCTCAAAACCTGGTTTTTCGCCACCGTCGTGGCGATAAAGTCGACGGTGCCCGAGAGCGGGCCGTCCAGTGCATCGCTAGTCACAGTGGCCCGCTGGTTGAGGGCGATCCACGACACCTGCGTTTCATAGACCTCGGCCACGGCGTACATCTGCTGGGTGTCGCCCAGCCGCAGCACGGGGTCTTGCGCGATCGTTTCGCCTGGGTGCGTCACGATTTCGAGCACTTGCCCGCTGATCGGCGCTCGCACGATCGACAGCTCGACCCGGTCGCCGGCCAGCGCGATCTGGCTGTGCAGCGTATCGAGATCGATGGCTGACAGCAGCCGCCGGCGGTTGACCTTGGCGGCGGCGAGCCGTTCGTTGGCCTGCTTGACGGCGAAGGACTGCGCCACCCGGCTCTTGGCCAACATGGTTTCGTCGCTGGTGAGCTTGGCGCGGGCCTGATCGGCCAGCAGCTTCTGATGATTCAGCTCTTGCGGCGAGATAATCGAGCTGTCCTTGCGGGTCAGATTTTGCATCCGCTCCAGGTCGCCGGCGGCAACTTCGAGGTTCTTTTTCGAGAGCGCCACGGCGGCTTCTTGCGCCTCGAGATCGAACTGCTGAAGCTTGAGCTGCTCGACGCCCAGCATGGCTTCGGCCACCAGGTTGTCGCCGTAGTCCGCTTCGATCTTGCGGCGCTCGATGGCTTCTTTGAGGGACAACTCGGCCGACTGTTTTTCGGCCAGCCGCAGGGGATAGCTTTCCAAATAGGCCAGCGGCTCGTCCTGTTTCACCTGCTGGCCGGCCGCGACTTTCAACTCTTTGACCCGGTCGCCGGCCGTGGCGCCCACGGCGCGCACGCCTCCCTTGGGCACGAAGGTGCCCAACGCCACCACGCGGCCGGTGTTGACCGGCTTGCTGCCCTCGACGTCTTGGGCCGGGCCGGACACCGTGCTCATGTCGCGCCAAATGTAGCCCCCGACCAAGGCCAGCAAGCCAAGAATGATCACCAGGAGTCCAAGCCGTCTTCGCATCGCAAGCCTTTCAGCAAGTGCTAGCCTAGGATAGTCTAAGCCTAGACACCCCACAACGACGCCTCGGGCGGCTTCTCGAGTATTGCCTGCGATGCCCCGGGGGGCCGACGCGCGCCCGGCTGTTTGCCATGAAGATCGCCTCCATACCGCAGATCTACCGGCATCTGGCGCGTTGGCGCGAGATCATTTCCGTTTTGAGCCGGCATGGGCTGGCCAACTGGGTGAGCCGGCTGGACCTCGAGTTTGCCAAAGACGTGCTGCGCGATCGCGACGGTGAGGCCCTGGCGCGCCTGCGGCCCGAGGTGCGCGTCCGCCTGGCGCTGGCGGAACTGGGGCCCACGTTCATCAAGTTGGGCCAAATCCTGAGCACCCGCCCCGACCTGGTCGGCGTGGCTTTGGCCGGCGAATTGCAGCAGTTGCAGGACGAGGTGCGGGCCGATCCGCCGGAAACGGCCCGCGCCACGATCGAATCCGAACTCGGGCAGCCGATCGAGGAGCTATTTGCCGAGTTCGACCCCC
The DNA here is from genome assembly GCA_036509275.1 of Pirellulales bacterium. Classification (GTDB taxonomy): domain Bacteria; phylum Planctomycetota; class Planctomycetia; order Pirellulales; family PNKZ01; genus DATATB01. The sequence goes on from DATCFX010000878.1 coordinate 5,693, forward strand.
GGCCGCTGGCCTCGGCTTCCATCGGTCAGGTCCATGCGGCCCGCTTGAAAACCGGCGAGCCGGTCGTCATCAAGGTGCAGCACGCGGGCATCGAAGACAAGGTGCGCGTCGATCTGGATATCTTGTCGGGCATGGCCATGCTGGCCGAGCGCATTCCGGAATTCCAGAACTACCGCCCGCGAGCGACGGCCGCCGAGTTTCAGCGGCAGTTGCGCCGCGAGCTGGACTTCGGCCGCGAAGAGCGCAACATGCAGCAGTTCGCTGCCGACTTTGCCGACGACGCGCGGATTTGCATTCCGCGGCCATACAGCGAGCTGTGTACCGGCCGAGTGCTGACGATGCAGCGCTTGGAGGGGACCAAGCTGGCGGATTCGGCCCGGCTCGCCGCGCAAGGCATCGATCTGAACCAGGTCGCGCGCCGCGGAGCGGAATTGTACTTGAAGATGATTTTTGGCTCGGGCATTTATCACGCCGATCCGCATCCGGGAAACCTGGTGCTGCTCCCCTCGGGCGTAATCGGGCTGCTGGATTTCGGCATGGTCGGCCGGATCGACGAGCCGCTGCGTGAAGACATCGAAGAACTGTTTCTGGCGCTGGCCGCGCAAGACGCCGAGCAATTGGCCAGTATTATCATCCGCGTCGGCTCGGTGCCGCCGGATCTGGACCGCGCGGCGTTGACCAGCGATCTGGCCGATTTCATCTCACATTACGCGCATCAGAGCTTCGACAAGTTCGACCTGTCCGGCGCGCTGAACGAGTTGATCGAAATGATCCGCCGCTACCGGATCATGCTGCCGGCCGGCATCGCGATGCTCATCAAGGTGCTGGTAATGCTCGAGGGGACG
>DATCFX010000879.1:0-6903 GCA_036509275.1 Pirellulales bacterium
GGACGGACAACAGCACCACGCGATCGGCCATAAAACTGCTCGCACAAGTCAAGGTTTAACGAAAAATTCGGTCGCGACGGTCGAGCACGGCGATCCGATGTTTGCCGTGCGAATCGGCCGATTGCCTGAGCATAAGCGATCGCTGTGTCCCGGTCCATTTGGCGCCGCGGTCCATTTAGCCCGCGGCCCTTGGGCCGGGAGCACTTGCCACGAAAGCGAGTACGCATGCAAACCACCCTCCGCCGGTTTGGCCTTTTGACAGCATTCTGTGGCATGACCCTGCTGGCCGGTTCCAGCGTCTGGGCCGGCTGCCCTTGGCTGGTGGTCTCGAGCCCGTGCGGCGACTTTGCCCCCGCCGTGCCGGTCACGACGTACTATGGCACGCCCGTGGTGCAAACCACGCCGGGCCATTATTTTGGCCCCATCCCCAAGCGGCCGTTCTGCCGCCCGTGCGCCCAGCCGAAGTATTACCTTCCCGGCCAGCCGCTGCGCAACACGCTGCGCTGCATCACGCCGTAGAATTCGAACGGCGGAAAAAAACTGGAACAGAAGGCCGCGAAGAGCGCTAAGGATCGAACGAAAAATAACTTCCGTTTTTGCCGGCCCCTCTCCCTGCCCTCTCCCGCAAGGGGCGAGGGGTTTGCGGAGAAGTTATTTTTCGGTCGATCCTAAGGACGAAGAAGAGGGGGCGGACCTGACCTTTCCAACGGCCGGTCCGCTGATAGTCAAACGCCTTCTGCTTCTTACTTCTCTTTTTCTTAGCGTCCTTCGCGGCCTTCTGTTCAACTGCCTTCGTAGTTTGAATTGCCGTGGCTCACTCGGCGCGTCACGTCGAATAGATCCAGCGGCCGATGAATACGGTCGGCACGAGCAGCAAGAGAATCCCAAAGGTCCAGAGATTCTGGCCTTGGGCTGCGAAGCATACGGCCGCGTCGATCACGATCAGCGAGACCAGCGCGTGCTTGATCGCGATTTGCACGCGCAGTTTGACCGGATGCACAATCGCCTGCTGGCAGCGGAACCCGATCGAGAGGCCAATCAGCAGCCACAATAAGATCCAGTTGCTGCCCAGACCGAGGGCATACGGGGCGCGCAGCAATTGTTCGGGCAGTTCGACGGACCACGGAAACCAGCAGAGCAGCCCCAGCCCGCAACCCATCACCAGCGTGGCCAGCAGCAGGTGCCAGCGACGGCTGTTGCCGGCTTCGCGGCGGGCAAACCAGGTGACGCCGGTAATGTACGTGCCGATGCCACCGGCCACGACCCAATCGCTCGTGAGCCAGGGCATGGCGCCGGGGCTCATGCCCAGCAGCACGTTGAGAAACCGGCAACTGCCCATCGATAGCGGCCCCAGCGGGGTGCGCTTGAGCACGCGGTCGTAGAGCCAGACGGCCAAGGCGAGCAGCGTGACGACGATTCCGGTGCGCAGCGTGTGAGCCGCGGCCGCCGCGCTCCAGCCCAAGGCCAGGCCCGCCGCTAGCAGCACATAGCCCAGGCCGGCAGCCGTCCGCATCGGCACCAGCCCGGCGGGCAGCGGCCGCGTGGGCCGCTCGGCCAGATCCACCTGGTAATCGAAGACATCGTTAAGCACCATGCCGGCCAGATACAAGCAGGCCGACCCCAGCAGGATAAAACCCAAGAGTTGCGGGTTGTCGACGCTGGGGTGCGTGAGCAGGTAGCCCATCAACACGTCGGTGATGGCCGTGAACACGTTGGGCAGCCGCAGCAGTTCGAGATAGCCACGGATCGTGGTGCGCGGGTCAACCGCCTCAGTGCTCATCAGATAGCCGCGACGGGTGGTCGCGGTCCGCCTGCCCATCGTCGCGGCTGGTCCGCGCTCCGGCTTCCAGTTCAATCCCCAATTCAGCGGCCAGACAGGACAAATAATCGAAGGCCCGGACGGCGGCCAGATCGGGGTCCTGGATGTACGGATACAACTCGACGGTCAAGAAGCCCTCGTATCCCGTGGCGGCGATAGCCGAGAGCGTGGCACGAAAATCGATGGCTCCGTCGCCGGGCACCAGGTGCTGGTGGACGCGCGTGGCCGCAATGTCTTCGCAGTGATAATGCCGCGTGTGCGGCGCCATGCGGGCCACCCAATCCTGCGGGTCTTCGCCCACGCAGTACGCGTGGCCGATGTCGAAGTTCAAGCCCACGGCGGGCGACTCGATCCGCTGGACGAACTCCAGGTATTGGTCAAAGCGCTCGATCAGTAGTCCTGGCTCCGGCTCGATGAGCAGGCCGACTTGCAACTCCTCGGCGACTTCGACACAGGGCATCAGCTCGTCGTAAAACACGCCGGCCGCCCGGGCCCACGAGTCGCCGGGCTCGAGCGGTCCGCCCGGCTCGGTTTGCAGGTTCGAGGCCCCCAGTTCCGCGGCCAGGCGCAAAGCCCGAATCGTGTGCTCGCGGCGGATGGCACGATAATGCCGGCAGGGCTCGATCCACGAGGGATGCCAATACGGCTGCCGCGGATCGGCCACCGCGTTCATCATAAAGCCGTTGACGTTGGAGACCTGCAATTGGTGCTCCGCCAGCGCGTAGAGAATCGACCTTCGCCGTTCGGGCAGCAGCCCGGCCGGCCAGGCGTGCGGCACGTCGGCCAGGACTTCGATGCCGGTGAATCCGATCGCGGCGATCCGGCGGATCGTCTCCTCGATCGAATAGTTCATATACGCGTTGGAGCTGAAAGCGAGTTTCATTGGCGGCATGTCGAGCAATACGGGCGATGGGTTGCTTCAAAACCGGCCGGCACCGGCAGTGCCTCATCTTAGCCTTCCGGAGTCGGTTGCGGTACATACCTCGCGGCGCCACTGGTCAGCCGGCAAATTCCTGATAACCTGCAAGCCGCGTGGTTTGGGGGGCAGGCTCTGGCTGGAGAAAGTCATGCGGATCGCCTGGCGACAAACGGCATGCGTCGGCTTGGTGTCGATCTTCACGGCGTGCGGTTGCAATCACCGTGCGCCGGCCGCCACGGCCAGCCAGCCGCCGCTGGTGACCATTAGCCAGCCCCTTCAGCGGCAAGTTACCGATTTTCGCGACTTCACCGGCAGCACTGCCGCGGTGCAGTCGGTGGCCGTGCGGGCGCGTGTGTCGGGCTATCTGGTCAAGATTCCATTCAAAGAGGGCTCGGAGGTCAAGCAGGGCGACATCCTGTTCGAAATCGATCCGCGACCCTACCAGGCACAGTACGATCAGGCCGTCGGCCAGTTGCAAGAGGCCCAGGCCAATACGCAATTGGCCAAGGCCAACGTGGAGCGGGCCAAGGCGCTCTCGCGCACGCCGGGCGTCATCACGCGGCAAGACATCGACCAGTACATCGCGCAGTTGGGCGTGGGCGAGGCGCAAACCGTATCGGGTAAGGCCGCCGAGGATGCCGCCGAGTTGAATGTGCAGTTTTGCACCGTGCGCGCTCCGATCGACGGCCGCATCAGCCGCTACGAGATCACGATCGGCAACCTCGTGACCCAGGACCAGACGCTGCTGACGACCATCATGTCGCAGGACCCGATGTACGGGTACTTCAACGTCGACGAAAATACGATGCTCAACATCCAGGAGCTGATTCGCGAGGGCAAGATGAAATCGGCCCGCACGAGCAACGATATCCCGGTGCTGATGAGCTTGTCCAACGAGCCCGACTTTCCACATCAGGGCACGGTGAATTTCGTCGACAATCGGGTCGACCCGACCACCGGCACGCTGCAAGTTCGGGGCGTGTTCCCGAACCCGATGATCCGCGGCTCGCGCGTGCTGACGCCGGGGCTGTTCGTGCGCATTCGCATCTTTGTCGGTCCGCCTTACCAGGCGCTGCTGGTCAACGATCGAGCCATCGTACGCGACCAGGGGCTGACGCTGGTGTACGTCGTCAGCAGCGACGACGTCGTGCAATACCGCAACGTGGTGCTCGGCGAACTGCACGACGGGCTGCGCGTCATCACCCAAGGGCTCGAAGCGGGCGAGCGGCTGATCGTGCGGGGGCTACAACGCGTGCAGCCGGGAATGAAGGTCCGCTCGCGGCTGGTGGACATGCCCCTGCCGGCCAAGACCACCATGCAGTCGGATACCGGCGGAGCGGAGCCGGCTGCCGCGATGCAGCCGTCAACGGGCACTCCAGGCAAGGAGGCAGGCCGGTGACGCAGTTTTTCATCGATCGGCCGATCTTTGCCTGGGTGGTCTCGATCGTAATCACGCTGGTCGGCGCCGTGGCGGTGTTGATGCTGCCGGTCGATCAGTATCCGGAAATCACGCCGCCCACCGTCACCGTTTCGGCCGCCTATCCCGGCGCCAGCGCGCAGGTGGTGGCCGACACCGTCGCGGCGCCGATCGAGCAGCAGGTGATCGGCGTCGAGCAGATGCTGTACATGTCCAGCCAGTCGACCAACGACGGCAATTACGTGTTGACCGTCACCTTCGAGGTCGGCGCGAACCTGAACATGTCCCAGGTGCTGGTGCAGAACCGCGTGGCCTTGGCCCTGCCGCAACTGCCGCCGCAGGTGCAACTGCAGGGCGTCAACGTCAAGAAAAAATCGCCCAACATCCTGTTCACGATCAACCTGATTTCGCCCGACGGCCGCTACGACGACCTGTTTCTCAGCAACTACGCCACGATCCACTTGCGCGACGAGTTGCTGCCGCTGTCGGGCGTCGGCGACGTCACGTACCTGGGGCAGCGCGATTACAGCATGCGGATGTGGCTCGATCCCGACAAGCTGGCGGCCCGCAACCTCACGGCCCTGGACGTGGTCACGGCGGTGCAAAACCAGAACGTGCAGGTGGCGGCCGGCAATATCGGTCAGCAGCCGGTGCCCGCGGGCCAGCAGTTCCAATACACGCTCACCGCTTTGGGGCGGCTGACCACGATCGACGAGTTTCGCGACATCATTCTGAAGACGGGCTCCGGCAGCGACTTGTTCACTGGCAGCACGCAGGGCGGCAATGTCGTCAGCAGCCCGTCCAGCCAGGTGGTCCGCATTCGGGACGTGGCGCGCGTCGAGCTGGGAGCCCAGAACTACGATCAATACGGCCGGCTCGACGGTCAGCCGTCGGTGGGCCTGGCGGTGTTTCAATTGCCCGGCTCCAACGCCTTGAACGTGGCTGACGAGTGCAAGCAAAAGATGGCCCAGTTGAGCAAACGGTTTCCGCCGGGGCTCGAGTATCGGATCGTCTACGACACCACGCCCTTTATTCGCCAGTCGGTCGACGAAGTGTTCAAGGCGCTGGGCGACGCGGTGCTGCTCGTGGCCCTGGTCGTGCTGTTCTTCCTGCAGGATTGGAAGGCCATGATCCTGCCGATGATCGACGTGCCCGTTTCGCTGGTGGGCACGTTTGCGGTCATGGCCGTGATGGGCTTTTCGCTCAACAACCTGACGCTTTTCGGCCTGGTGCTGGCCATCGGCATTGTCGTGGACGATGCGATCGTCGTGCTGGAAAACATCGAGCGGCTGATTGCCACCGGGCTGGATGCCCGCAGCGCGACGATCAAGGCCATGCAGGAAGTCACCGGCCCGATCATCGCCATTACGCTCGTACTCTGCGCGGTGTTTCTGCCCAGCGTGTTCATGACCGGCATCACGGGCCAGTTCTATCGGCAGTTTGCGCTGACGATTTCGGTGGCGATGATCATTTCGGCCGTGAACGCCATGACGCTCACGCCCTCGCGTGCCGTCTCGATCTTCAAGACCGAGCAGGTCGGCCACGGTCACGAGTTCAAGCGCGAAGCGCTGCCCTGGTGGAGCTTCGCCATCGCGGGCGGCGTGGCCTTGGTACTGCTCAAAGACCACGGCATTTTGCCGGGCGGCGCGGCGCCGCTGGCGGATGGCGCCCCGCCCCCGAGCGTGGCGGACCAGGCGCTCGCCTGGCTGGTGACGTTTGGTTATTTTGCGGCCGGCGCCGTCGTCGGCGGCGCGATCGGCTGGTTTGTCATCGGTCGGCTGAACGCCGTGCTGAGCCGGTTTTTCGGAGGTTTCAACCGCGTCTTCGACCGCATCACGGCCGCGTACGCCTGGATGATCGAGCGGATGCTGCGCTGGGCTTTCGTCGTGCTGGTGCTCTACGCCGGGCTGCTGGCTTTGACGGTCTGGCAGTTGCGCCGCGCTCCCACCGGGTTTTTGCCGACCCAGGATCAGGGCTATCTGCTGGTCAGCATTCAATTGCCCGACTCGGCCTCGGTGCAGCGGACGCGCGACGTGCTGTCGCAGGTCGAGCAGATCGGTCGCGGCCTGCCGGGCGTGGCCCATACCGTGGGCATCGCCGGCTCCTCGTTCTTGCTCAATACCAACGGCTCGAACCTGGCCACGATGTTCCTGGTGCTTGACCCGTTCGACCAACGGCTGGAGCACGAGAAGTACGACGCGGTGATTGCCGACAAGCTCCAGCGCGCATGCTTCGAGCAGGTGGAAGACGCGATCGTCAGCGTGTTCCGCGCCCCGCCCATCCGGGGTTTGGCCAATGCCGGCGGCTTCAAACTGCAAACCGGCGAGCGCGGCGCGGTCGATCTCCAGGAGTTGCAGGCCGAGACCGACCGGCTGGTGCAGGCCACCAATGCCGATCCGCGCTTTGCCGGCGCATTTACGCTGTTTCGGGCCAATACGCCGCAACGCTTCGTGAATATCGACCGCACCAAGTGCGAGGCGCTGCAAGTGCCCATGGAATCGGTATTCTCCACCTTGCAGGTATACATGGGCGGCCAGTTCGTCAACCTGTTCAACTTGTTCGGCCGCACCTGGCAGGTGCAGGTCGAGGGGGACGGGCAGTTTCGCACCAGCCAAGACGAGATCCGCCTGCTCCAGGTCCGCAACAAACTGGGCCAGATGGTCCCGCTGGGGACGCTGGCCACGGTCGAAGACGTCGGCGGCCCGATCATGGTCATGCGCTACAACACCTACATTTCAGCTCTCGTCA
>DATCFX010000880.1:0-5095 GCA_036509275.1 Pirellulales bacterium
GGCCCGCGTCGGCGTGCAGACCGGCGCAGCCGAATAGGCATCGGTAAACCGCATGGATTGTCGGGCCAAGCGGTCGAGGTTTGGCGATTCGTGCAGATCGGCGCCGTAGCAGGCCAGGTCCGATCCGCCGAGATCGTCGGCCAGAATCACCACGATGTTGAGGCGGTTATCCGGCTGCTCGGCGGCGGCCGCCGCAGCCACACTCCCGGCCATCAACACGAGGCCCAGCGCGATGCGTGCAATGCTCATGATCAAGAATCCTGGCGTGAGGCGTCTTTCAAACGTGCGAACAAACCATTAGCCTTGCGGTTACCGCCATTCTGGCCCACCAGCCGGAGCTTTTCAATCAATCCATTGGTGACCGACGCGGCGCAGTGCCCGAAAAAGATCTCGTCGTAAGGCAGGAGTTCGCCCGAATGCGGCCGCTACGTCCCGGCGATCCGGCCCCGGATTTTACAGTCACGGCGCACGACGGACGTCGGGTGTCGCTGGCTGATTTCGTCGGCCGGCAGCCGCTGGTGGTGTACTTTTTCCCGCGCTGTGGGACGCCGGTGTGTACGCGGCAGGCATGCACGTTTCGCGACGCCTACCAGCATTTTGTCGAGGCCGGCGCGGCAGTCATCGGCGTCAGCGGCTGTTCGGCCGATCGCCAGCGGCGGTTTGCCGCCGAGCGGCGATTGCCTTTCCTGCTGGTCCGCGACGCCGATGGCAGCTTGCAACAGGCCTTTGGCGTCGGCAAGCTGCTGGGCATTTTTCCCGGCCGGGTCACGTTCGTCATCGACCGCGAAGGCACGATCCGCCACGTATCACGCAGCCTGTTTCAGGCCGGCCGCCACGTCTCCGAGGCCCTGGCAGTCGTCCGCGAGCTGGTCGCTGCCGCGGCCGGCTAGGCGGTTCGAACGTGAACAGCCCCCCGCAGCACGCTCAGAAACGTCTCGACGTCGCGCAGCGTGTTGTAGCCGTGCAAGGCGACACGCAGGCGGCCGGCGTGGTGCATCACATGAATCTGCCGGGCGCGCAACTGTTGCGCGATCTGCTCGGCGGCCGGATGGCGAAAGGCCAGGATGCCGGCCAGCCGCGCGGGATCACGCGGCGAGAGCAATTCGACGGGCAACTCCTGTAGCCCCGCCAGGCACGCCGCGACCAGCGAATTGGCCGCGGCTTCGATCGCCTTGACGCCGATCGAGTCGATAAATCCTAAGGCCGCCTCGATCGCGTAGACGGCCGGAAAGTTCGGCATGCCGACCGTGAAGCCCGCGGCGCCGGGGCGACTGACGGCCCGCTGAAAGCGGTCGGGCCCAAAAGCGTCTTCCAAATTGAACCAGCCGCCGGCCGGCACGGTCCACTCGCGCGCCCGAGAGCTGGGCACGCCGACGAGCCCTCCGCCGTGGCTGGCGAGGATCCACTTATGCGTACTGCTGACGACGAGATCCACGCCCGAGAGGTCCAATTCGATGCGGCCCAGCGCCTGGGTTACATCCACGGCGATCAGCGCTTGCGACCGCCGCCGGACGATTTCCACCACGCGCGGCAAATCGATTTTGAAGCCGTTAAAGAAGCTCACCAGCGACACGGTGACCAGCCGCGTGCGGGCGTTGACGAGCGATTCGAGATCTTCCAGCTCGAGCGCACCCGCTCGGGCCGGCCAGATGCGCACGCTGGCCGGGCACGCCGGTTGGAGCCACGGCGTGGCGCCGGCCGGAAAATCCAGCTCGTTGATCACGACTTCGTCGCCTGGCTGGAGTTGCAAGGCGGCCGCCGCGAGGTTGTACGCTTCGGACGAGCACGAGCAGATCGTCACTTCGTCGGGCGACAAACCGTACATCCTGCCGGTGAGCGCCTTGGCTCGCTGCCAGACCGCGAAGTGCCGATCGCGGCCGTCCATGCCCAACAGCTTGTCCTGATAATACTGCTCCAGCGCCCGGCCCACCTCCGGCGGCGGAAGGCCCTCGGCCGCGGTGTTGAGATACACCATCTGTTCGAGGCCTGGAAACGATCGGTGCCGCGAGGCTGCTTCGAGCATGCCGTGATCCTTTTCGGTCGGGGCTTACGATCGAACGAAAAACAACTTCTCCGCAACCCCCTCTCCCCTTGCGGGAGAGGATCGGGTGAGGGGCTGGAAAAAGCCGAAGTTGTTTTTCGTTTGATCATTACGAGGAATTCAATTCGCTGGCTTCTTCCCAGTGTTCGTACAACGTCCGCAAAGCGGCCTGCTGCTTGTCGAGGTGGGCCTGGACTTCTTTCACGCGGCGGCCGTCACGCAGCACTTCGGGCGTGGTCAGGGTGGCATGCAGCGTTTCGATCCGCGCCTCGTGCTCGAAGATCTCGGCCTCGAGCTCGGCGACCTTGCGATAGGGAAAACGACGCTTGGCCCGAGCCGGCTTGTCGCGGCCCGGCTTCGCGGCTGTCTTACCACTTGCGGGAACGGGCTTGTCGGCCGCGTCTTGCTTTTGGGCGAAGAGATACGTGTCGTAATTGCCTTCGATCACGCGGAACCGGCCCGGCTCGACGACGAGCAGATGATCGGCCACGCGGTTGAGGAAGTAGCGGTCGTGGCTCACGAACAGCAGCGTGCCGTCGAACTCGTTGAGCGACCGCTCCAGCGCGTCGCAGGCCCAGAGATCGAGATGGTTCGTGGGCTCGTCGAGCACGAGAAAGTTGGCATCGTCGGCCGACAGTTGTGCCAGCGCCGCGCGGCTCCGCTCGCCGCCGCTGAGGCTCGAAACCGGTTGAAACACCGCGTCGCCTGAGAGCCCGAAGCGGGCCAGCAGTTGGCGGCGCTCGGGCTCGTTGAACTCTTTGCGCGCCGGGCGGATGGCCTCGACCACGCTCTGGCTCTCGTCAAGGCCCGAGAGCATCTGGTCGTAGTAGCCCACGCGCACGCCGGTGCCCAAAATAGCACGGCCGGCATCGGGCGTTTGCTGGCCGACAATCGCGCGCAGCAGCGTGGTTTTGCCCGTGCCATTGGGGCCCAGGATACCCCAGCGCTGGCCGCGTAGCACGTCGAACGTGAGATTCTCGAACAGCGGCCGGTCGTAGCCTTTGGTCAAATGCTCGACGCGCAGCACAATGTCGCCGGTGCGATCGGCCGGCGGAAAGCCCATCACCGGGCCGGCGATATGCCGCGGCGGCTTGATCCGCTGGATCCGCTCCAGCTTTTTCTTGCGGTCTTCGGCCTGGGCATGCTTCTGGCCGTAATTGTTGCGGCGGATGAAATCTTCGGTCTTCGCAATCAGCGTCTGCTGCTTTTCGAAAGTTCGGGCCTGCACCTTGTTGCGCTCGGCCTTCTGCTGCCAATAGGCCGAAAAATTGCCGGGGTACAGCTCGATTTCGGCCTGGTACAGTTCGACAATGCCGCCCGTCACGCGGTCGAGAAAATAGCGATCGTGGCTGACAATCAGCATCGCCTGCCGGCTTTCGGCCAGAAACGATTCGAGCCATGCCGTGGCGTCGATATCGAGATGGTTCGAGGGCTCGTCCAGCAGCAGCAGGTCGGGGTCGCGCAGCAGCAGCTTGGCCAAGAGCAGCCGGTTTTGCTGCCCGCCGCTAAGCAACTGCACCTGCTGCTCGAAGCTCGAGCGGGCAAAGCCCAGGCCGTCGAGCACGCGCTCGATCTTGTGCTTGAGATGGTAGGCGTCGCGGCGCTGGAGCTCATGCTGCAAACGGTCGAAGCGCGTACCGAGCTTCGCCCGTTCGGCCGGATCGTCGGCTTCGGACATGGCGGCGGCCATGCGCTCGGCCTCGTGACCCAACTCGATCAACTCGACCAGCGCCGATTCCGCTTCTTGCCATAGCGTGCGGCCGGCGACGAATTCCGGCTGCTGTTCCAGGTATTCCAAGCGGGCCGAAGCGTGCAACTCGACGCGGCCGCCATCGGCCTCGAGCCGGCCCGCCAGGATATTGAGCAGGGTCGTCTTGCCTGCGCCATTGGGCCCCACCAGGCCGAGCTTGTCATCCGACCGCACGTCCAGCGAAACGCGGTCCAACACCGGCTCGGGGCCGAAGTGCTTCGTGATGTCGACCGCGCTGAGCAGAATCATCGCGTCCCACGCTGAAAAATGTGCCGGCCCGCACGCGGCGTCCAATGCCGCGGTTAAGGTTGCGCGCTGACCGCGGTCTCTGGCGGCAGGGCTACTTGCCGGGGGCTGGCCATGTAGGCGATTAGCGCACGCACTTGCTGGTCGGTAAGCGGCTTGAGGATGTCGTCGGGCATCATCGAGCTCTTGCTCCTGGATCGCTGCTCGATCTCGTTCTTGGGGACCACGATCGTGTCGTTGGCCGTGACCAGCGTCAGCGAGTCGGAATCCTCGCCGCGCACCAGCCCGGTGAGCAGCCGGCCATCGTCCAGTAGAATCACCTGGGCGACATAGTCGCGTCCGATCACGGCACTGGGATCGACGACGTTGGAGAGCAGATAGTCGAGGTTTGCGCGGTTCGAGCCGGTGAGTTCCGGCCCGACTTTGCCGCCGGTGCCGAACATCGTGTGGCACTGCTGGCAGGTGCGGGCAAAGATGGCGCGACCCAACGCCGGATCGGCGGCCGGCAGCGAACGATTGCCGGCCAGGGCCTTGTAGCGGGCGATCAGCTTGACTTTGTCCGCGGCCATCTCGCGCAGCGTGCCCCAGGATCGCTCGATCTGCTCGTCGAGTTTGGGATCCCTGAAATTCCGCAGTTGCCGCATCAGCTCGGCCGATAGATCCGACGCCGGAATCGCCTTGCGCTCCAACGCCGCCAGCAGTTGCCGGGCATAACCGACGCGCGAAGCCAGCGTGGCCAGCGCGTCCTGCTTCTCGGATCGGGTGAGTCGCGGATAAACGTCCAAGATATTGCCCGGCACGATGGGATTGTCGTAGGCGGCCAACGCTCGCAAAGCCGACGCTCGCAGGGCCTGGTCATCGAGCAAATGCACTAACACCCGCTCCAGCGCAGGCACATGGACTTTCAGCAACGCAGCCAGCGCCCTTTCGCGCCGCGCTTGATCGGCACTGCGGTCGATAACAATGGCCGAGAGATCCGCGATCGCCTTGTCATCGCCAAACGTGGCGGCCAGTGCCAGCGTGGTGTCCTGCAAGCGGACGTTGCCGCTGGCGCTTAG
>DATCFX010000881.1:0-1051 GCA_036509275.1 Pirellulales bacterium
CCCGCCAGCACTCGCCCGAGTTGCTCGTGGGCCTGGGCGGCGGCAGCTCGATGGACTGCGCCAAGGGGATCAACTTTCTGTATTCCAATGGCGGCCGGATGCAGGACTATTGGGGCGTCGGCAAGGCCACGCGCGAAATGCTGCCGATGATCGCCGTGCCCACCACTGCGGGCACGGGCAGCGAAGCCCAGTCGTTCGCGTTGATTTCCGACGCCCAGACGCATGTGAAAATGGCTTGTGGCGACCGCAAGGCCGCCTGCCGCGTCGCCCTGCTCGATCCCAAACTCACCGTGACCCAGCCGCTAAGCGTCACGGCCCTGACCGGCATCGATGCCATTGCCCATGCCCTGGAGACCTATGTCACCCGGCGGCGCAATCCCATGTCGCTGCTGTTCAGCCGCGAAGCCTGGCGGTCGCTGGAGGCCAATTTCGGCCGCGTGCTCGACGACCCAATGAATTTGGAAGCCCGGGCCGGAATGCAGTTGGGCGCCTGCCTGGCCGGCCTGGCGATCGAGCATTCGATGCTGGGCGCCACGCACGCGCTGGCCAATCCGCTGACCGCCACGTATGGCATCGCGCATGGCCAGGCGATCGGGCTGATGCTGCCCCACGTGATCCGCTTCAACGGTCGCGAGTTCGGCCGCATGTATCGCGAACTGCTGGAATACACTTCCGACGAAAACGGCGCCCCGCATCCCGATTCGGGCTCCGAAGGGCTGGCCGAGTTTATCGCCCAACTGCGCACCAAGGCGGGTCTGCCCGACCGGCTGGCCGCGTGCGGTGTCGAGCGCGACAAGCTGCCGGAGTTGGCCGCCGACGCGGCGAAACAATGGACCGGGACATTTAACCCGCGGCAGGTCGGAGCGGACGAATTGCTCGAGCTTTACCAGGCGGCCTTTTGATGGGCGGTGAAGTGAAAAGACCACCGGTGCTGGTATCCCCACGGACCGCAGTCCGTGGGCTTGTAGTGGCTATTGCATTGTGCGGCGCGGCGCTGACGCACGCGGGCGACCCCTCACCCCCGGCCCCTCTCCCACAAGGGGAGAGGGGT
>DATCFX010000882.1:0-1011 GCA_036509275.1 Pirellulales bacterium
GGGCGGGCTGGCGACGGTGTTTACCTTCGATCCGCATCCGGTGCGGCTGCTGCGGCCGGCGAGTGCGCCGCCGCCGCTGACCTGGACGGCCCGCAAGGCGCAGTTGCTCGAAGCGCTGGGCGTCGACGCGGTGATTGCGTATCCGACCGACGAAGCGCTGCTCAAGCTCACGGCACGCGAATTTTTTGATTCAATCATCCTGGACCGCCTGGCGGCCAAGGCGATGGTCGAGGGGCCGAACTTTTTCTTCGGCCACGATCGCCAGGGAACGATCGAGACGCTACGCCGCTTTACGGCCGAGGCCGGCATGACGCTCGAGGTGGTCGACGGCGTGGCGGTCGATGGCGACATGGTTTCCAGCTCGCGCGTCCGGGGCCTGCTGGCCGCCGGCCGCGTGGACGATGCCCGGCGGATGCTAACCGAGCCGTACCGCATTCGCGGCATGGTTACGCACGGCGCCGGCCGCGGGGCGAAGCTCGGCTTTCCCACGGCCAATATCGACGCCATCGACACGCTGCTGCCGGGGCCGGGCGTGTACGCCGGCAGGGCCTGGCTGGCCGATGGCGATTGGCCGGCGGCCATCAGCGTGGGCCCCAATCCCACATTCGGCGAACATGCCTTGAAGGTCGAAGTCCACCTGCTCGACTTCGACCGGCCGATTTATGGCGAACCACTGGAGGTTGAATTCCTGGCGCGGTTACGCGACATTCAAACCTTTGCCGGCGCCGACGCCCTGCGAGCCCAGCTCCAGCGGGACGTAGCCGCCGCGCGGCAATGTAGTTAACCTCTTGCGATGGACACGACTCGAATGAAGGTCAATTGGACGCGGTTTGTCGAGGTCGTGCGGTCGCACCAGCGCTGGGTGCTCACCAGCCACATTCGGCCCGATGCCGACGCCCTGGGCAGCGAGTTGGGCATGGCCGGCGTGCTCGAAGCGCTCGGCAAGCGCGTGACGATCGTCAACGGCCAGTCGACGCCGCCGAACCTGGCATTTCTGGACCCCGGCCATCG
>DATCFX010000883.1:0-1083 GCA_036509275.1 Pirellulales bacterium
TTCCGCTGGACGGCGTGCTCACGTTGAGCGATGAAAAAGGCCGGATGCTGCTCCGGGTCGACGATCTGAAGAACGAGCGCGATCCGACGCTGCTTTACACGGTGCCCGCCGATGGGGAATTTGAAATTGCGGTTTCCGACCTGGCGGCGGGTGGCGGCTCGCGATTTGCCTATCGCCTGGACCTGGAACCCGAGCGGCCCGACTATCGGCTGGGTGCCGCAGCGGCCGCCTTCGATCTGCCGGCCGGCAAGGCGGTGGTGGTTCCGGTGGCCATCGAGCGCCTGGCCGGCTTTCAAGAACCGGTCGCGCTGACCGTGCTCGGCTTGCCCGCGGGCGTCACCGTCGCGCCGCTCGATAAGCCGGCCAAAGACAGCAAGTCCCTGCGACTGGAGTTCCGCGCGGCTGCCAATGCCCAGTCCGGCACGCTGACGATCCTCGGCCGTGCGGCCGAAAGCGGCCGCCGGCATTGGGCTTCGGCGCCAGCCGGTTTTGCCGATTGGACGACGACGAAACTCTGGCTCACCATCCTGCCGGCCGCAGCGCCGGGCAAGTGATTTAGCCCCCGGCGACTCGCCGGGTGCTAATGTGCGCCGCCGCTGCCCGCCCCCCCTTAATGTCACCCGGCCGTTGCTGGTATAACGGTCGCGGGCCGATGGGAAGGCGGACTGCGGAGAAATGCTTTAGCGATGGGCGATCTGGTGCTGTTTGCCGCCGGCGAAGTCGCACAGCAAGATCTGTCGATCTTTGCGCCGGCCTCTCCGCCGGCCGAGCACATCCGCAGCCTCTCGCTGCTGGTGTTCGCGATCACCGGCTTCATTTTCGTCGTGGTCGAGGGGGTGCTCCTGTACTGCATCTGGCGCTTTTGGCGGCCGAATGCCGACAGCCAACGCGAGCCGCCGCAGGTGTACGGCAGTAAGTCCATCGAAATTGCCTGGACCGCCGCGCCCACGCTGATCGTCTTCATTCTGATGCTGGTAATCACGCGCACGCTCTGGCAGGTCGAACGGACCACGCCGTCGCCCGCGGCCGGCGACCAGACATTGTTTGTCACGGTCGTCGGCCACCAATGGTGGTGGGAATACG
>DATCFX010000884.1:0-1152 GCA_036509275.1 Pirellulales bacterium
GTCGTGCTCGACGATCCGCTGACCGAGACAAGCCCCTTCCGTCGGCCCGAAATGTTCCGCATTTTGCAGCAGGCCGCCGAGCACCTGCAAATCCTGCTGGTGACCTGCCACGAGGACGTCGTCGCGGCCCTGCCCGGTCACGTCATCACCTTTTAATCGGACCTTGGCGATCGCTCCGGAAGCCGGCCATCACTTGGCCGGCGGGGTCCAGTGCGGATCTTTGGGATGCTCGACGGAGAGCGGGCAGGTGTCGCCGTAGTGCTTTTGCTCGCGGCGCAGGTCGGCCGTCATTTTTTCCACTCGGCCGGCCTGGCTGGGTTCGGCCGCGAGATTGTGCATCTCGTCCGGATCATTTTGGAGATCGAATAGCTGCGTGACATTCACCTGCGGATAGCGGATCAGCTTCCAGCGCTGGTCGCGGATGGCACGCTGCACGTCGCGATAAGCCAGAAACAACTCGGCCCGCGCCTGGGTCGAATCGCCGCGCAACACGTTGGCAAAGCTGCGGCCATCGAGCCCGCCGGGCGTCGGAGCACCGACCAGATCGCAGACCGTGGGGAAAATATCCATCAGATACACCAGCGCCTGCGACTCGCCCTGCCGGATGCCCGGTCCGGTGAAGATCAAGGGTGCCTTCATGTGCGAATCGTACAGGCTTTGCTTGCCCATCAGCCCGTGGCTGCCCAAGGCCAGGCCATGATCGGCCGAGTAGATGATGATCGTGTTCTCGCGCAGACCCAGCTTGTCGAGCCGGTCCAGCAGCCGGCCGATGTGGTGATCCATGGCGCTGATGACCGCGTAATAGTCGTGCAGATGGCGGCGGATTTCGCTTTCGCTGCGCGGCCAGGGTGCCAAACGCTCGTCGCGTACCGCCATTTCGCCGTTGTCGAACGGATGCTGCGGCAGGTAATTCTTGGGCAGCGGGATCGATCCCTCGTCATACAGCTGGCGATACTCGTCGGCCGCTACGCGCGGATCGTGCGGATTGCTGAAGGCCAGGTACATGAAAAACGGCCGCGGGTCTTGCCGGCCGTCGAGAAATGTAATCGCGTCGTTGACGATGTCGCGGCAGGGCTGGCCGTTGGTGCGATCGTACTCGTCCTTGACATACTTGTTGGTCTCGAACCGGGCTTGAATCTCGGTGGCCGTGTT
>DATCFX010000885.1:0-10937 GCA_036509275.1 Pirellulales bacterium
TTCGTAATGGCGCTGATGGTGCAAATCTCTGACGGCAAGATTAAACAACGCCCCGATCAGCACCGCCGCCGCGCACGTGGCCGGCGGCTTTTTCTGCATCCAGACCACCAGAAACACGGCTCCGGCGATCGAAGCGCCAAGCGCGAGCGGTGCGAAACGATCGATCGGCGCCATGGCAATCGGGCTGACGATGATGCCAGTAACGACCGCCTTGATGAATTGGGCAGCCAGTGGCGGTTGCTCGATGGTGGCCGAGGGCGAATCTGACACGTCGCGCAAGCTCGGAAAGGGAATGCTCGGACAACCCGGCGCCGGATCGTTGATGCAGCCTGGACCGAATCGGTCGTTTGAAGCGAATGCTTCATCATTGTCGTCGGCCGGCCGCCTCGTGCAAGCGATAAGCCGAATGCAACCGGGCGGCTCGCCCCCCGAGAGTAGCGGAATTGCTCGTGAGAATTCCGCCGAGCGTGTGGCGACCTTCAATCCGCCGGAAGTCTCACGACATCCGCTGCGGCGCTGCGTAGGCCCGGCGAGCCGAGCCGGGCAGGGCTTGGGCCGAGGCGTCGGCCCTTGGTCCCGCTCGGCTCGCGGGACCTACGAAGCGCAACTCGGTGGCGGAATTACGCGGTCGGAAGTCTCACGACTTCTGCTACGGGCGTGGCTGGCGGCGGCGCTGTTAAAAGTCGAGCGAGAAACGGGCACCAACGCCGGTGATGACCTGGGAGCCGACGCTGGCGACCTGGCCGCGCCAGGTGGTGTCGTAGTTGAATTGGAATTTCATGTTGGGATTCAAGTACCAATTCACTCCCAGCGTCAGGGCGGTGAGGTTACCGCCGTTGAGGCCGCGGCCGTTGAGATCCACGGCGCTGAAGCGAATGGCCGACTGCCAGGCCCCGCGCCCGAAGATCGAGCAGCCACGCGCGCCGCGGATGAGGTAAAAGTTTTCGTTGGGCACGATCCGCTCGAACACGGCCGACTGCCGGTTATAGGCCCGATGCTCGCCGGTGAGGAACCAGGAGGCCTCGACATAGCCGCCCTGGATCAGCAGCGTCGAGCCGGAAAGCAGGTTCGCCTGCTGTCTGGGAACGTAAAACAGCAGCGGATTGGTCGTCACGTCTGACACCCACTCGGCCGTGTATTCCGCCTGCACCGTGAGCGGCCCCCACACGCTGGCGAATTCCAGGTTGTACAGGCTCTGGCCATTGGCCTGCAGGCTGCCGGTGTCGGCCATGATGGGCAGCGCCGGGCCGTAGGGAGCGGAACGGATGTTCTGGAAGGCCGTGGCCCGAAACTGCCCCTGGTCGGGATTGCGGTAGCTGATCGAGCTGCCCAAGTGGACCAGGTAGCGGCCGTTGCCGTCGTAATAGGGGAGATAGGTGAGCCGGCCAGTCGCCGCGTATTGGCCGCCGAACTGGTATCCGAAGGTGTTGTGCGTGTTCGGCCCGACCCACAGGGCGTATGTCATCCGCTCGTTTTCCGTCCAATCGAAGATCATCAAGCCCGGCGAGTAGCCGTTGTTGTACGGGCCGTAAAACACGTCCTGGTTGAACGAGCGTTCCATGAACGTGCCCCAACTATCGTTCACCAGATGCTCGAAGCCGATCGGCTCTTTGAAATTGCCAACCTGAAAGTTGCCGACGACGGGCAGCTCCCGCATGCGGATGTACAAATCCGTCGGTGAGGGCGCGGCGGTGATCGGCGGCGAGCCGGGCGGGTTGAAGGGCACGCTGGCCCGGATCGTGTTGGCAAACTCGTACTCGACCACCCAGTCGATAACGTCGTAGGCCGTGCCGTCGGCCCGCAGACGCGCGCGGCGGACGTACACCGCATCCTCGATCGGCCCCGTGCCGCCGATCGCCTCGTTGTCCGTGATATTCTGGTTGTCGTTGAAGGCGGTGGTATCCATCTGGAACCGGCCGCCAAGGTGGAACGTGAAATCGCCATTGGGCGAATCGAACACCAGGCCATTTCGCCAGGCCGGACGCAGCCACGTCTGCGTGCCGATCTGGTAGTCGCCCGCCGCGGGGCCGACAGCACCTCCTTGCCGCTGCAAGTATTCGGTCACGGCCTGCTGTTGCTGCTCGGGCGTCAGATTAGCACCCAGCGGAGGTGGCAGTTGTCCGGCTGGCGGCGCCGCGGGATCCACGCCCGGCGGAGGAGCCGATTGCCCGGCCTGCGGACCGGCCAGCATGGGCTGCCCGGGCATGACGCCTTGGTTGCCCGGAACGGGGCCACTCGGCGCGAGCGTTGCGCCCGGCGCCGGCTGCATTGCAAGATTCCACGGTCCGGCGGCAGCGGGTGCCGCTGGCGGCCCGATCGGACCGGGGGCGGGCATGACGATCGGCGCGATCGCCGGCCAAATTGCGACGACCGGCGGCGCATTTGCTTGGCCGGGCGGTTGGATGGCCCACGACTGCGTGCTCGCCAGCGGCATGCCTGGAGGCGCGCTGCCGGGCGACTGGGCCGAGCAGTTCTCGGCCAGCCAGGCACTCAGCAGCATCCAAACAGCCAGTCCCCAGAGGAACCGGCCAGCGGGCCGGGAAAGCACGAAGTTGAGTTCCTTTGGTTTTGTCGGACAGCCGCAACGAGCGGTTGCCAGCGGTGCCGGCAGCGCGCGGAAAGCCGTGCCCTGCGTATCGCATCCAATGATCGGGTGTCGTGGCCAGTAAACTTGAATCAACCGGCAAACTTTGCGCAGTCGATACAATCGCGCAGGGCCGGCTAGCATGGCGGGAGGCCAAAGCTCGCATCGGAATTCGCGAGGATTCGGCCGAGCGGACGGAAGGGCACGCAATCGGAAGGCTCACGCCTTCCGCTACAAAAGGGCACGAGGTGGGCTATGCCCCGGGGGGTGGTCTCGCTGCTATCGCACTGGCACGCGCTTGCGGGCGCCGTTACGGAGGAACATGGGCAGGGTCTTGAGTGGCACCAGTTCGGCCAGTCCGGCCGCGACCAATTCGCGACCGCTGACATAACGGCCGGGGGCCATCCAGCCGCTGATGTCGGCGTGCGGCACGTCCAGCAGTTCGGCCAGGAGTTGATCCATCTCCGTCTCCAATTGGGCGAAGTGCCGGGCCCACTCGGCCGCTTCGGCCAGACCGACGTGCTCCTCGCTTTGCCATTTCATGGGATGAAACAGCAGCACGCTATGCGATGTCACGAGCCTTCGCTGACAGGCGGCAAACGGCCAGAGCGCGGCCGACGAGCATTCGCCGATGACAATGCCCGTGGCGGACAGGCCGCGCAGCCGGATGAGTGACATGATGGCCATGCCCGAGTAGGGGCTGCCACCGGGCGAGTCGAAGTACAACGTGCAGGGCGCACCGGGTGGCAGCTCGAGGAGTTTGCTCGTGATTTCGGCCTCGTGCTCGGTGAGATCGCCGACCACCGCAATTTCCATTGCCGTGCGCATGGTGTCATCCAAGTTTTTTATCAGGGCGTGGCTGATTGCCGGTCGGTGCAAGCCGCTCGGCATCCGAGCTACGAATCTATCCGACCGCGGCGCGCGGAGCGAGCAACATCTGCAAACTTAGGATCGAGCGAACCCGAGCGAATGGCGGTCGTGGCGATTTCGCGAGTTTGACCTATAATAGTGCTTGGCGCCGCGAGAGGTTAACCGGCGGGGGGATTGCGTCATCGCGTCGTAGCTTCCCCCGGCTGGCTGCGGTGGCCTGCGAGCCCGACGACGCGTTCCAGCCCGATCGACTGCGGTATCCATGGGAATTCGGTTTGCCTGTCCCGCCTGCGGGCATGTGCTGAACGTCAAGAGCGACCTGGCGGGAAAGCGCGGCATTTGTCCGAAGTGCCAAGCGCGAGTCGATATTCCGCTGGAGTCGACGGTGGTTCGCCCGGCGGCGGGGTCGTCGCCGTCGCCCTTGAGTGCGGCGGAATCCGCCGTGAGCACTCGGGCCTCGCAGACGCCCAGCGCGGTGTTGCCGGACAAGGGCGCTGACGATGCCGGTGCGAGTTGGGTGCCGGCAGCCAGGCCGGTCGTCCCGGCCGCGGCGCCGCCGTCGACGACGCCGCTGTCCGCTGCGGCGCTGGGTCCGGCTGCGATGCCAGTCGTGCCGTTGATGGCTCCGGCCGCGGCCGATCCGATTGCCGAAGCGCCGCATTTGCTGTGGTACGTGGCCCCGCCCGGATCGAGCAACCAGTATGGTCCCGCGTCGGGCGAGATGTTTCGCGCCTGGATCCACGAGGGTCGCGTGGCCGCGGATTCGATGGTCTGGCGTCAGGATTGGAGCGCCTGGTCGCGGGCGGGCGACGTGTTGCCGCAGTTGGGCCATAGTTCTCCGGTGGTTTCGCTCGTGCCGACCGATGGACCCGGAGCGCCAGTTGGCGGCCCGGCCCCCAATCCGATCGCTGCCGGCGGCGGCGAGTGGTCGCCGGCCCGACCGGCCGGTGCTCAGCCGATGGTCGCTGGGGCGCTCGACCCGCTCCAAAAACGGCGGCCGTCCGTCAGCAGCACGGCCGTCGTCGTTGTCCTGGCGATCCTGATGCTAGTGCTCATCCCGGTCCTGTGGCTGGTGTTGCGCCATTAGACCTAGGCGGCGGAGCGTGCAACCAGCGAGACCCCTGCACGGGGTTTCGCCGGCCTGGGTGGGCAGAATACAATGGCGCCGGCCAAACCAGGACGATTCTTACGCCCCGAACCCCCAGGACCCCGACGCCATGCGATACGCTCCAGCCGTAATCTTGTCCGCCGCCGCTACGCTGCTGGTGGCGCTGCCTGCGGCCCGGGCTGCCGACCAGAAGTCGCAAACCGTGACGATCGCCGACGGGCACGTGAAGCTGACGATTCCTGCCGGCTGGACGGAAAAAGCTCCCCGGTATCGCATTATCGACCATGAGTTCGAAGTGCCGGCCGTCGCCGGTGACGAGCGGCCCGGCCGCGTGACCATCATGGGCGCAAGCGGCAGCGTGGAAGACAACATCGACCGCTGGGCCGGCCAATTCAGCCAGCCGGATGGTTCCGGCACACGCGAGAAGGCCAAGATTCGCAAATTCACGGTGGCCGGCCAGGATGCGACGATCGTCGACATCTCGGGCACGTACAACGACAAAGTCGGCCCCTTTGTGCCCGGCCCCGGCGTGCAGCGGCCGGACTATCGCCTGTTGGGCGCCATCATCCAGACCAAAAACGACGGCAAGTCCACGGGCAACTATTTCATCAAGTTCTACGGCCCCAAGAACACGATCGGCGGGCAGGAAGCCGCGTTCACCAAAATGATCGAAGGACTGACAACCGAATGATGAACGATGAATGCGGAAGGATGAATGACGAAATCCTTCATCCTTCCTCCCCATTCATCATTGATCCTTCCGCATTCATCATTTGTTTCCCGGGGTTGGCATGAAGATTCAGCAGTTTCTCGAACACCACGGCGTGAGCACCAATCCGTTCGCGGAAGAGGATGCGCAGACCGATCCCGTGTTCAAGGAGCACTGCATCGCCAGCACGTATCATCCCACGTGGGACAAGGTCCGCGGCGATCCGGCCGAGCCTTCGACCTCGATCGTGTTTGGCGAAAAGGGGTCGGGCAAAACGGCGCTGCGGCTGCAAATCACGCAGTTCGTGGCCCGCTACAACCGCACGCATCCCAACCAGCGGCTGTTCATCATCGAGTACGACGATTTCAACCCGTTTCTGGATCGCTTTCGCGATACGGCCGGCCGCAACAAGAGCATCGACCAGGTGCTGGCCGAGTGGAAGCTGTGGGACCACATGGATGCGATCCTGGCGCTGGGCGTCACGCAACTGGTCGACTTCATCCTGGGCGTGAACTTCAAACAGCCCGCTTCGGAGCAGGCCGTCGTCACGACGGCCGAAGGGGCTTCGGCTCCCGGCCGGCTCGAGACCGCGCTGCTCAGCCGCTCGCAGGTCCGCGACCTGTTGATCCTGGCCGCCTGCTACGATCAGTCCACGGCCGAGCCGTCGCGCCAGCGCTGGCACCGGCTGAGACGCAAGCTGCGTTTTCGTACCTGGATGTCGCACAAGTTCCTGCTCGTCGGCATCGTCGTCACGGCGCTCGTGGCCGGCGTGATCATCGGGCTGAAAGAGTGGGACTGGCTGGCTAGCCCCTGGCCGTATTTGATGGCGGCGGCCGGCTGGCTGCCGTGGCTGTTTCGCGCCGCGAAATGGCACTTCCGAGCCAGGGCCATCGCCGGACAAACGCGCGTGCTCAACCGCGAAGCCGGCCCACTGCGGCGCGTGCTGATGAACTTCACGCCCGACGAACTCTCGGGTCAGCCGATGCCCAACAAGCAGCGGACCGACGACCGTTTCGAACTGCTGACCAAATTTCAGGGCATTTTGGAAGTGCTGGGCTATAGCGGCGTCCTGGTGCTGGTCGACCGCGTCGACGAACCGCACCTGGTCAACGGCTCGCCGCAGCAGATGAAGGCCCTGCTCTGGCCGATGCTCGACAACAAGTTCCTCAAGCATCCGGGCATCGGCTTCAAGCTGCTGCTGCCGATCGAGCTGGCGTATTTTGTCGAGCGCGAGGACCGCGACTTTTATCAGCGGGCGAGGCTCGACAAGCAGAACATGATTCCGTCGCTGGAATGGACGGGCGAAGCGCTCTACGACGTGGCCAACGCGCGGCTCAAGGCCTGCGCCAACAACGGCACCAGTCCCTCGCTGCGCGCGATCTTCGAGGACTCGGTCGACGACCGCCGGCTGATCGACGCCCTGCGGACGCTGCGCGTGCCGCGGCACCTATTCAAGTTTCTGTACCGCGTGTTCGTCGCGCATTGCAACGCCTACACCGACGAGAAGCCGGCCTGGCGGATTTCCAGCTCGACATTCGAATCGGCCCTGGCGCTGTATCAGCGCGACCAGGACGCCTTCGACCGCGGCATGGGTGCGGGCTGAGCCGCATGCTCGTGGCCTGGTAGCGGAATTCGTAAGAAGTCCGACGCCCAGCGGCACCGGGGCCCTGACTTGCGCCGCTTCCACAAGCCCGGCTCGGCTCGCCGGGCCTACGGACTCGCCCCGGATCGCGCTTGCGCGGTGGCCGCGCGGCGCCGACTTTCATGTAGATGCAGGGTCGGGCCTAAAACCTCGGGCGGGATTAAGCGCCCGCCGTTACACCACCTTGCTGGGCGTTGTAAACCAAACAATTTCGCCCATCTCGGGGTCTCTGCCAAGAGCATCCCATTCTTGTCGAATCCGGTTGATAGCGGGTTCGGTGAGCATGGTCCAGGGCTCAAAGTCACGTCCGTTCTTCGCGGGGAAACCAGCCTGGATTTCCCCGGCGTCGAGAAAGTCGGAAAGCAACGCGCAGGTGAAGCACTTCACATATCTTGGCTCGGTCGTCCCGAGGTAGTCTTCCACCGCATCGACGATGGACCACAAGCCCACATGGTCGTCTTCACATTCTTCAAGCACTTCATGCTTGAGCACTTCGAACTTCTGCATGTGGCACCTAAAGGAACTTAACTTTCACCTTCCGAACAGGAACTTGAGGGACGTCCTTCACGTCAATCGTAGGCGGGCCAGTTTTCGATGTAGGACGAAGCCCAACGGTTCCGCCACCTGGCAGTCGCATCATTTTTCCAGGATAGCCCAGTGGCGTAACGTCGAGCGCCCCCATAGTGAGCTCATCGAACATTTCCTGTGCCTTCTTCATTCCGCCGCTGACCTCGCGGCAGTTACGGCCTTTGCCCTTGCTGCCGAGAGGCTTCCCGCCCGGGAAGAGTATATCCGCTACAGAAGGCACTTCTTCCGCCGATTCTGGTGCGACGCAGGCTTGGTGGCCGTTCCCCCCTCAATGCTAACACACTCGCTGTGCGGGAGCAAAAATGGCTCCTTCAGTGGTAGTGTCTTTTCTGATCGTTGCACCGATACCGGAATTGTTCCGAAAATGTCCGGCGATGCTCGTGAGAATTCCGACGCTCGCCGGCCTATTCCGTAGGTGCCGCGAACCGAGCGGCACCGGGGTACTAATTGCGCCGCTTCCACAAGCCCGGCTCGGCTCGCCGGGCCTACGGACGCGCTGCGTCCATCTTCAGCGTGAACTGCGCGCGTCGGCGGCCACGACTTCGCGCGGCAATAATAGCTCGCGCTGGCTGCGGGCGAGATAGGGCGGAACGGTCATCAATTGCACCTGGCCCGAGCAATGCCGCAAGCGCCACAGGCGGCCCGTCTGGCTGGCCGGCACTGGAACGTGGAAATAATCAGTGTACTTCTCGAAGCGGTACACCTGGCGGCCGTCGGCGTCGTCGATCGTGCCGGAGCCGGCCGCATAGCCGCCGAGCGTTTGAGTTCCCTTGGGCACGTAGAAGTACAACGTCCAGCGGCCGCTAATGCTGGGCTGCGACTGGCTGCTCGATTCGATGGTCAGCGGCAGTCCGTCGGCCCACTCGATCCGCGTACCGGCCCGGCGGTCGGCCAGCGTGATGCGCTGGAGCCCGGCGTGGCTCGTAGAAAGCACGACGCTGGTCGGGCGTTTGTCCGGCGCCACTTGGGCCTGGGCCACGGCCCGGCCTTCGGCTTCGCCGGCCGGATACAGTTCTAGCCGAGCAGCGCCCTGGTTGTTGTAAATCAGCCCCGCCGTGACGTTCAGCTCGATCGTCGCCGGCGGCGTGGCAACCCAAGTGTAAAACGCCTGTTCGCCGCGCGTCGCGCCGAAGTTGCCGGCTTTAACCGGCGGCAACTCGAGCGGCTCGATGGGGACCAGTTCGTGGCTGAATGCCACGGCCCGGAACGCGACGAGCCTTCGCCGGGCGATGGCTTCGGCCAGGATCTGATCCAACTCCGGACGCGTTATCGGCCGCGGGTCCTTCCAGGGGTTGTGGTCTTGCTGGACAAAAAAACTCGCCTCGGCCGGCAGCGTCACGCTCTTATCGCGATGCGGCAGATCGCGCCATAGCGCGGTGACGTGGACCATCATCGTCCGGCGCATGCGCCAGGCCCAGCGCAGCAACTGTTCGAACTGCTTTTGCCGCGCCTCGCCGGAGGCGCGCTCGTAGTCCAGCCACAGTTCGACATAGCGCGTGTATTGCACCAGGTCGTCGAGCCGGGCGGCGAGTTTCGGATCCGCAGTCCGCTGCCGGGCTTGCTCCAGGGCGCGGTACATCCGACCGAGTAAGTCGTCGCTGGGCAGCGGCCGGTTACGGCCATCGATCAAGCGGTAGAACTCACGCATCGGCTGCTCGACGCCGGCAAACGCGCGGTTCACAAAGTCTTCGATCAGTCGATCGACGTGGCCCCCCTCATCGGCGTCCCACAGCATGCGGGCAGCCAGATAGTAGCCCACGCCATCCGGCCCCCAAGCGTCAGACGATTCGGCCGAATAGAATCGGGCGCCCAAACTTTGGAACTCCGGAATGGTCCTGGACAGATAGTCGGGGCTGGCCGCACGCGGCTTGCCGGGCAGGTCGTGGTCCCAGGGAAAAACGGCCAGGTATTCGCGAATGCCGATCGTGGCGCCTTTTTCCTGCCAGCCGCGCACCAATTGCTCGACACTGAAGTCGCTCTTGATGAAAGCCGTGGCCACGCCGACCACCACGCCCGGGTGTACCTGGATCTTCGGCGGCGGCGAGTGCTGGTTGTAGGCGTACATCCCGACGAACTTGCCGGGCTCCTTGTTCCGCACGGCGTCTGCTACCGCATTGGCCAGCAGCACCGCGCGATCGGAGATGCTGCCCAACCGAGCACACGCTTCGCACTCGCACCAGCCGCCACCGTCGCTGGGTTCGATCGACAGCGAGTCTTCGTCGGCCGTCAGCCGGGCCAGCGCATCGTCGACGACCAGCTTGCGCAAGCCGGGATTCGAAATGCAGAATTTCGTCGACTGGCGCCGGCCATCGACGAACCCCAGGTATTCCGGATGTGCCGCAAACTCGGCCTTGTGGCGGGCCAGGATGCCGTCGTACGCGTGGCCCGACTCGAGCACGATGCCGGACGTGGCACGGTTGCGGGCACACCACTCGGCGTAAGGTCCCCGGGCATAATCGGCCGGCCCAAAGCCGTACCAGATTCTGCGAGCGTAATAGTCGGGATGTTCTTCGGCGCTGACGTCGATGGCCAGCGAAGCCGTCTTTGGGAGGACTTCCCAATGCTCGCCGGGAAAAAACTGCCGGTAACCCAGCCGATACAAAAAGTCCCACACCGCGTGCTCGACGGCCAGTTGGCTGGCCCCCAGCAGATACACACCACCGGGATGTGAGCGCAATAGGTAATCTTCGCGGCGCGTGGGATCCGTACTACTCAGACGCGCGTCCGTCGGAGCCTGTTGAAAATCCCGCGGCAGCCCCACGGCCAGACCCTGGGTACCATCACCCGCAACGACTTCGAAGTGCGCGCCGCTGATGCGACCCAGCATGGCGGCCAACGTTTCGGCCGCTTCCTTGACGCGCTGCGCGGCCTGCGGGCCGATCACCACTTGCACGCGCGGCTGTCCACCATCGGCCAGTTGCACTCGGTGGGTCGCGGGAGCTTCGGCCGCCGCAATCGCCGGCAAAAACACCAGCGGCCCAACGGCCAGCGCGTACACGGCAAAGAACGTCAGCCGAGGCGTGGAAAACATGGCGCAAGCTCGGGGGCGGGTGGACCCGGCGGGATCAGTCCAGTGGAACCGAGTTTGTTATAGGCTGCGGCCGACAACGCCGCCAGCCGCGCGGTGCGGGCTCGGCCTCGCGCTCATTCGGAAAGCGACGAGAGCCGCGTGAGGCAGGCGGGGGCCGCCGCCCATCGGGGCTTGAATCATGGGATGCTCGATCCTAACGGGTGATTCAGGGCGTGCGCAGATCGATTGGCGGCGAGCTGCCATTGCGCGCGTGCAAGGAGACGGCGATCTTTTTCAGTCGCGAGAGCCGCTTGTCGCCATCGGGCTCCAAGTCGCGGCTGCTGCCGGCCGCTCCCCAGATCACCGGAGCGCCCTGATGCGTGTAGAGCACAAAAATCGGGCTGCCGGCGGAGCCGGGCGGGGGAG
>DATCFX010000886.1:0-8828 GCA_036509275.1 Pirellulales bacterium
GGGTGCTCTTGGAACCGCCGGCCGCGATGAAAGTCGAGGCGGATCCGGTGCAGTTGGCCGTCGCCATCCGCGCGGTATGCGACAACGCGATCGAAGCGGCCGAGCCCGGCGGCCGCGTGAGCATTACGGCCCGCGTCAGCGCGGACGACGCTGCCGATCCGACAGAGCGCTGGATCGAAATCGTCGTGTCCGACGATGGGCCGGGCATCAGCCCCGAAGTGCGCCGCCATCTGTTCGACCCCTTTTACTCCGGCCGCCAGGCGGGCCGCGGCTTGGGCATGGGGCTGGCCAAATGCTGGCGCATCGTCACCCGACACGGCGGCCACGTCGCCGTGACCAGCGAGCCCGGCGCGGGCACGACCGTCGTGATTCGACTACCGCGCCAGCGCATTCCATAAAGCCGCGACCGCTGGTCGCGCTTGTCGGGGCCCCGCGACCAGCGGTCGCGGCTTGATGCCCGGCTGGGTAATGCGGTTTTCCCGCGCTATCCTGGCAGTAGCGCGGCCAGATCGGGATGGGGCCGGGCGATCACGTCGGCCATGATCAGCTTACCGCCGAGCTTTTCGACCGTTTGCTTGCCGGCTGCGATCGCCGCTTGCACGGCGGCCACATCGCCGCGGACGATGATCGTCACATAAGCGGCGCCGATCTTTTCTTTGCCCACCAGCGCGACCGATGCGCTTTTGAGCATTTCGTCGGTGGCATGCAAAGCCGCTACGAGGCCTTGGGTTTCCAATAGTCCAATCGCATCGCTGGGTGTCATTTTTCTCTCCCGAGGCACACGTGCGTCGTAAACCCCCAGTAGGGGACTAAATACCGGCGGCTTCGTCGCCAGCTTGATCGTTTCGCTCAACGGGCCGGCCAACACCGTAAAACTGCTGGCCGCCCCCATCAGTTTGGCCAGAGCCACTCCCTGCTCGGCCGCCTCGCGCACGGCCGCTGCTGAACCGGCCAGTTTGATGCACTGGGCCGCGGCGTCCGTACTCTCGATCCCCAGTATTTCCACGTCGGCAACCTTGGCCACGCGGTCGGCGACTAACAGCGCCGGCGCCAGATTGGCCACTTCGAGCAAAGCCAGGCTGAGGGGAGGAGGCATGGGAGGAAATTCGGAATGATGAATGCGGAATGATGAATGACGGAACGACGTTCTCCACAAAGCCGCGACCGGTGGTCGCGCTTCCGCGACCACCGGTCGCGGCTTTACGATTGCATTACACGAGTCCGCGGCGGCGGAGCTCGGCGACGACGCCGCGGACGATTTCGCCCACGGTTTTGGGGTCCGCGGCTGGCGTGCGGTCGCAACCGCCAATGGGCTGATCGGTAAAGCCTTCTTCGGCCAGCAGGCATTGCAGCGAGTTTTTTACGGTCGACAGCTCGACGCGCTGCTCACTGGACATCGGCTGCCGGCTCACTCCGGTGCGAAACCCGCGCAACTGTAAGGCCGCGCGAAAACCCTCGGGAAAATCGGCCGAGTAGATCATGGCATCGAACAGGTCCAACAGCTTGTATTGCAGTTCCCGGGCCTGGTCCAAGCGGCCGGCCACGGTCAGATCGTAGAGTTTGCGCGTGATTTCCGGCACGATGCCGCTGGTGGCGTTGGTGCCGCCATCGCAGCCGATCAAGAGCATCGGCATCAGCGCGGCGTCCCAGCCGGTGAGAAAGCTAAAGTCCGGCCGGTTGGGCCGCACGGCCTTGATCATGCGGATCATGTGCGGCAAATCGCCGGACGAATCCTTGATGGCCACGATCCGCTCGCACTCTTCGCTCAGCCGCTGCACGGTCGGCACGTCGATCGGCGAGGCGAACATGGGAATGTTGTAGAGCGTCACGTCCACCGGCGTATGGCGGCCGATCTCGCTAAAGTAGGCGTACACCGACCGCGGGCTGAGCTTGTAGTAATACGGCGAAACAATGGCCACGGCCCGCACGCCCAGCGAGTGGTAATACTCGCAGGCGGCCAGCGTCTCGCGGACGTTGGCCTCGGCCGCACCGGCCAGAATCGGCACGCGTCCGGCGGTCTGGTCGGCCATGATGGCGACGATCCGCCGGCGCTCTTCGGGCGTGAAACGGGTGAACTCGCCGGTCGACCCGTTGGGGTAAAGGCCGTGGACGCCCCGCTCAATCAGCCAGTCGGTGTAACGGCGCAGCTCTTGCTCGTCGATTCCGCCCGAGCTGTCCAGCGGCACGATGTTGGGCGTAAAAATTCCGCGGAGTCGATCGTTGGGCATGGCCGGTAAGTTGCGGACGCGGCGGTTGGTATCAAAAATGCCGGGACGCAGTCGCCCGGCCGTAGAGTTTATCTTGTCCCCGGAGTTTGTCATTTCCGCCCAGCTTATGGGCGTGCGACTAATAATCCAGGCAAATGAGATACGATTTTGACGGTTGATCTTAACGTATCGGTTGGCCCCTTGGCCACTGGCACAAGTCGTTGCCCGGCAAAGTGATCGACACCGGCTCACTGCGGCACGCGTGATCTTGTCGATTGGCGGGGGTTGTCATAAAGTGGGGTACCGGCCCCGGGGGGGCTTGTGGGAACGAACACGGATGGCCGCTAAAACGTTTGTTAGCGAGAAGGGCGCGATATGGAAGGACGCAGGACGGTTCGCGTCTCGGACTGGGCTGGGCCACAGGAGGCCGGATCGAACGATCCACCCGGGCGCGGGGGAGCGATTCAGTCAATGGCCGCCTCGTTACGCCGCGCGATCGCTAGCACGCAACAATGGCTGCTGGCCGAACAGCGCCCCGACGGCCACTGGGTCGGCGAACTCGAAGGCGACACGATCCTCGAGAGCGAATACATCCTGCTGCTGGCCCACTTGGGCCGTCACGAAACCTCCACCGCCCGCAAGGCCGCCCGCTACATCCTCGAGAAGCAACTGGCCGGCGGTGGCTGGTCGCTGTATCCCGGCGGCCCGGTGGAGATCAGTTCCAGCGTCAAAGCTTATTTCGCCTTGAAGCTCACAGGCCATGACCCCGCCTCCGAGCCGATGCAGCGAGCCCGGGCCGCCGTTCTGGCCCACGGCGGGGCCGACGCCGTCAACAGTTTCACGCGCTTCTATCTGGCGCTGCTGGGGCAGATTTCCTACGAGCAGTGCCCGGTCGTGTCGCCGGAAATGGCGCTGGTGCCCAAGTGGTTCCCGCTCAACTTGTATTCGGTCAGCGCCTGGAGCCGGACAATCATCGTGCCGCTGGCCATCATGTCGGCTTGCCGGCCAAAGACCGAAATCGACGCGCGACTGGGCATTCGCGAATTGTTTTTGCGGCCGCCCGAGCAGTGGCCGCCGCTACGCTGCCCGGGTCTGGCCGGCGGCACCGGGCCGCTGAGTTGGGACCGCATTTTTCGCCTGCTCGACCGCAGCCTGCATTTTTGCGAGCGCAAGGGAATCCTACCGTTGCGGCGGCAAGCTCTCCAGGCCGCCGAGCGCTGGGTGCTCGAGCGTTTCCAGGGGAGCGACGGCCTGGGCGCCATCTTTCCGCCGATGATCTGGAGCGTGATCGCCCTGCGCGCCCTGGGCTATGCGGACGACAGCCCGCAGATGCGCTACTGCCACGAGCGGCTCGATGGACTGCTGATCGAGGAGCACGAGACGATCCGGCTCCAGCCGTGCAAAAGCCCGGTGTGGGACACCGCGATTGCCCTGCGGGCACTGGCCGATAGCGGCCTGCGCAGCGATCACGCCGCCCCGCAGCGGGCCATCGACTGGCTGTTGCGGATGCAGATCAAGCGGCCGGGCGATTGGTCGGCTTGCGTCGAGGCCGAGCCGGCCGCCTGGTGCTTCGAATATGCCAACGACTTTTATCCCGACTGCGACGACACGGCGATGGTGCTGATGGCGCTGGCCGAACAATTTGGGCTGACTTCAACCGGCCTGAATTCAACTGGCCTGTCGCCAAGGACTACGTCGACCACCGACCACGGCGATTTGCTCAAGCGCTCCAGCGACGCGATCGCCGGGGCCCAGGGCTGGCTGCTGGCGATGCAAAATCGCGACGGCGGCTGGGGCGCGTTCGATCGCGACAACGATCGGCAGTTTCTCTGCCACGTGCCGTTCGCCGATCACAACGCCATGATCGACCCCAGCACGCCGGATCTGACCGCCCGGGTGCTCGAAGCGCTCGGAATTCTCGGCCATCGCATGGGGCATCCGGCCGTCGATCGGGCGCTGGACTATTTGCGCGCCAGCCAAGAGGCCGACGGCAGTTGGTTTGGCCGCTGGGGCGTGAACTACGTGTACGGCACCTGGCAGGTGCTCGCCGGCCTGGCCGCCGTGGGCGTCGGGCACGACGATCCGCTCATGATTTCCGGCGCCAATTGGCTCTTGGCCTATCAGCAGGCCTCGGGCGGATGGGGCGAATCGGCCGACAGCTATGCCCAGCCGCACTTGCGCGGGCAGGGCCCGACCACGGCTTCGCAAACGGCCTGGGCCGTGCTCGGCCTGCTGGCCGCCGGACTCGGCCAGCATCCGGCGCTCGAGCGCGGCGTGCGCTACTTGCTCGACGAGCAGCAGGCCGATGGCACTTGGGACGAGCCGGAGTTCACAGGCACCGGATTTCCGCAGGTGTTTTACTTGCGTTATCACTTGTATCGCATTTATTTCCCGCTCATGGCACTGGCCCGCGCGGCGGCCGCGTGGGAAAACCCGATGGACGAGGCGGCCCGCGTACCGATGAACGTGACGGAAGAGATGCAGGTCGGTTCGTAACCCTCGACCACACGGCTGGCAACACGAAGGAGCGAATGATGGGCGTACCGCTGTCGCAAATGTGGACCGTGTCGAGCTATGTCCTGGGACACAAGCTGCGCGGCAACAAGCGGTATCCCCTGGTGCTGATGCTCGAGCCGCTGTTTCGCTGCAACCTGGCTTGTGCCGGCTGTGGCAAGATCCAGTTTCCGGCCGACATCCTGCGGCAGCACCTCACGCCGCAGCAGTGCTTTCACGCGGCCGACGAATGCGGCGCGCCGATCGTGTCGATCCCCGGAGGCGAGCCGCTGTTGCACCCGCAAATCGGCGAGATCGTCGCCGGACTCGTGGCCCGCAAAAAATACATCTATCTCTGCACCAACGCGCTGAAGCTCGAAGAATCGCTCAGCCAGTTCACCCCCTCGAAATACTTCTCGTTCTCGGTCCACATGGACGGCCCGCGCGAGGAGCACGACCACGCGGTCTGCCGCTCGGGCGTGTTCGACATTGCGGCCCGGGCCATTCGCCGCGCGATCGAAGCCGGCTTCCGCGTGACGACCAACACCACACTGTTCGACGGAGCCGATCCCGAGCGGCTGCGAGGGTTCTTCGACGAGATGATGGCCCTGGGCGTCGAGGGCATGATGCTCTCGCCCGGCTACCGCTACGAAAAAGCTCCCGACCAGGATCATTTTCTCGAGCGGGCCAAGACCAAGAACCTGTTTCGCCGGCTGTTGGACAAGCCGAAAAAGGCCTGGCGCTTCAACCAGTCGCCGTTGTTTTTCGAGTTTCTCAAGGGCAACATCCATCTGGAGTGCAACCCTTGGGGCAGCCCCACGTACAACTTGTTCGGCTGGCAGCGCCCCTGCTATCTGCTAGGCGAGGGCTATGCCGCCACGTTTGCCGAGCTGTTGGAAGACACGGATTGGAACTCCTACGGCTACGGCAGCGGCAATCCCAAGTGCCGCGACTGCATGGTTCACTGCGGCTACGAGCCGTCGGCCGTGATGCGGAGTTTCGCCTCGCTCGGCGGCCTGCTGCACACCGCCCGGCTCGTGCTGTTCGGCGCACGGACGAACCAACCGCTGCCGGATATCGAGGAATTCGCCGCGCTGCCGGCTGGCGACGCGCCGCAATCCGGCGACCAGCCGGCACCCCCGCCGCGGCAGTTGATCGAACTGCCCATCTTGAGCCGTCCGTAAACCGGCGTTACGGTGGAGAGCGGCGCGGTCGAGCCGACGGCATTTTCCGTTAGCCCGGTCCCTTCAGGGCTGGGTGTTGGCGGCCGCGACCAAAGCCCCTCCCCATTTCCGATGCGGCCGATGGCCGCTTCGGAAATGGGGAAAAATACGCGTGCCGGCTTGCGGATCCCAGCCCTGAAGGGACTGGGCTAACGAAATAAAAACACCGGCGCAAGGCCAACCCACGAATAAGGCGCTCACCGATCTGGCAGTCTTTGATGCAACGTTGGCTCCAGCAGC
Organism: Pirellulales bacterium; assembly: GCA_036509275.1. Lineage (GTDB taxonomy): Bacteria > Planctomycetota > Planctomycetia > Pirellulales > PNKZ01 > DATATB01. The sequence continues at coordinate 6,164 of DATCFX010000886.1, forward strand.
AAGTCCGCGACAAAGTCGTCGAACGGGTCACGCAGGGCGCCCAGCCGAAGCCGGCAGACGCAAGCGGCCCGTATCTTGGCGGCCATGCCGACGTCGGGCTGGTGTTTGCCCTGCCGATCGAGTCGGGATTCCTCGAAGATCGGCTGGCGTCGAAGCTCACCACCCGCGGACGCGGATTCGACGTGCGCACCGGCATGCTGGCCGATCGTTCGGTGGCCATTGTGCATAGCGGCGTCGGCGCGGCCGGAGCTGGGCGGGCCACCGAACTGCTGCTGGCCGGTCATCAGCCCGCCTGGGTCATCTCGGCTGGCCTGGCCGGTGGACTGCGCCCGGAGTTGCGGCGTGGCCACATCGTCATGGCCGACGCGATTCAGGCGCTCGATGGCCGCCGGCTCACGCTGGATCTGAAAATCTCCGAGCAAGAGCTGGCCGGCCGGCCCGGCCTGCACGTGGGACCGCTGCTGACCGTGGACCGGGTGATTGTCAGCTCTCGCGAAAAACGCGAGTTGGGCGAGCGGCATGGTTGCCTGGCTGCTGACATGGAGAGTTGGGCCGTGGCCGAAGTTTGCCGGCTGGCCAAAGTCCGCTTCCTGGCCGTGCGCGTGATCAGCGACGCCATGGATGAGGATCTTCCGCCGGAAGTCGGCAGCCTCACGCGGCAAAAGACGGCGGTCGGCAAACTGGGGGCCGTCACCGGCGCCTTGTGGCGGCGACCCGGCAGCGCCAAAGATCTTTGGCACTTGCACGCACAAGCCTCGTCGGCCGCCGGCCGCCTGGCCAAATTTCTCACCGGGATCATCAGCCAATTGCCAGCCGGCGAGGCCGGAATGCAAACGCCATAAAGCGTGTCTATAGCCGCAGCAGCAGCCGGGCCAGCCGGCCGGTCGGCAGATTGTCGACCAGCAGCCGAGTGGGGTGGCCGAAGTGGGCAAGGATCGCCTCGGCGGCCAGATAGCCGCTGCGCACGGCGCCCTCCATCGTCGAGGGCCAGCCGGTCTGCGTCCAATCACCGGCCAAGGCCAGGTTGCCGATCGCTGTTTTTTGCGGCGGCCGTAAACGCTCAGTCTCCGGGCTGGCCGAGAACACGGCGGCCGGCTCGGTCACGATTCGCCAGCGCAGCAACTTCGCCTGCCGGGCCGCGGGAAACACGGCGGCCAGCTCACGGGTGATTTGCGCCACCGTCGCCTCGCGTTGGCTCTCGGCCAGCGAGCGCGAGGCGCTGATCACGACCTGGTAATAATGCTCGCCGGCCTGACCGCTTTCTTCAGCGCGGTTAAAGACCCATTGGGCCAGCGTGCCGACCAGCACGGCGTGGGGCAGGGGAGTGATCGGCCGATCGAACCAGAGATGGACGCCGGTGATCGGCGCTCCTTCGATCCGGTCGAACTGGTCAATGCCAGTCACAGCCGCGCGGAGCGGGCCATTGAGCACTTCGCCCACTCGCCGCCAAGGCACTGCGATGACCGCCGCCTCGATCGCCACTTGTTCGCCGCCGGCCAACACCAACTGCGTAACCCGCTCGACGGTGCCCTCCAGCCGTTTGACCGCCGCCGACAAATGCACGCGCACGCCGTGGTCGGCCAGCCAGGCTTCCATCGGCTGGCCGTAAAGCTGCGCCAGCGGCACGCGCGGCACTTCGATTTCGTAAGCGGACCGGGACGTCATGAACCCGTCAACAAACACCTTGCGCGCCAGCGCCAGGCTCGAGCGGTCGAGGCATTCGCCCAGCGCGCTCACCAGCACCGGCGCCCAGAACCGCTCGATCGCCGCCGGCGATTGTCGCTGGCCCACGAGCCACGCGCCGATCGTTTCCTTGGCTGCCGAATGCGGATCAAGCCGCGCTAGCCGCCAAAGCGCTCGGGCGATCGACAGCCGCTCGCTGAGCCGCAGATAGCCCAACCGCAGAAAGCCGGCGGCCAGGTGCAACGGCGCCGGCAGCGGCGATGCCGCCAGATCGTAGCGGCGGCCGTCGGGACTGAAAAAATGGAGTACCCGATCGCGGCGGAACTGGCCCGCGATGCCGGTCCGCCGGCAAAAGTCGGCCAGGTTCGTGCAGCAGCCCATGCTGACGTGCTGGCAATGATCGACCCATTGGCCGCTGGCCGGATCGAAAAAGCTGCCGGCGCGGCCGGCCAACTGCCGCCGGGCTTCGTAGAGATCGACCTCGATTCCGCGCTCAGCGAGCGCCACGGCGGCCGCCAGCCCGGCCAGGCCGCCGCCGACGATGGCCACGCGCGCAGGCTCCGTCGGCGTCATCGTTTGCTCGAGCCGAGCAGTCGTGCGCCGCCGCTCCAGCTCGGCCGTGGCAGCAGCCAGCGGGCGGCGATGCCCCACTTGTGCCAGGAGCTGAGCGTCACGCGCCGGCCGAACACGTCGCCATCCAGCCGCTTGATCCGCTCGAGCAGCGCGCGATACGTGCTTAGAATGGCGCCAAACGACGCACGGCCATCGGGTTCGAGATAACGCTCCAATTCCAAAGCGTCGACATACAAGCCTTCGGCCCGGCCGATTTCGTAGCGCATTAACGCCCGAAAACGCGCGTCGCGCACGTGATGCCGTAGATCGTCCTGCGTGTATTCGAACTGCCGCAGGTCTTCCAGCGGCAGATACAGCCGGCCGGCCGCCGCGTCTTCCTTCAGATCGCGCAGGATGTTGGTGAGCTGAA
>DATCFX010000887.1:0-4445 GCA_036509275.1 Pirellulales bacterium
AGCGGGAGATCACCGTTTGACGCTCGCCCGCTTGGGGCGCCGCCAGCCACACGATGGCGTATTGTTCCACGTCGAGCAAGACCTGGCCGTCGCAGCCCCGCAACCGAAAGTCGAACTCCGCCTGCCGACCGCTGCGGCTGCGAAGCCGGGTTTCCACCAGGCAGGCTTCGCCATGATCGGGCAAGCGGCCCAAGCGGATCCGCCCAAACGATGCCGGCAGCGCCACGCCCGGCTCCAGTTGCCGCCAGGCCAAAATGCCGGTGGCATACAGGCACGCGTCCAGAGCCGCACTGGGCACAATCCAACCCTCGGCCAGCCGCGCTCGGCCAGCCAGATCACCCAGGGCCGGGGCGATAATGCGTCCCCACAATCGGCCTTCGCCCGCCTGCACTTTCCGCAACGACCGCAGCGGCGGCCCGAGATAAAAGCGCGCGTCGGCCGCAGGGTATTCCACCGTCTGCCAGGCTCCGGCCGGCGGCTTGAGCCGCGTACATGCGACCACCGGCGACCCAGTGCCCAGTTTTACCGTGCCGCGCACATAAACTCGATCCGGCTCGACCAGCCGGCCGTCCCGCGTGCAGAAATCGCCCAGCAGCTCGCATTCCACCAGCGCGGGCGCAATGGTTCGCGTACGAACCTTGAGCGTCTGCGGCCGGGCCGGATCAAACCGCAGGGCATGCAATGCCTCGACGTGCAACACTTCATGCACGCGCCTGCGGCCATCGGCCGCTTGGGCCGCTTCGCACAGCAGCTCCACGCCCACGGCGATCGGCAGCAGCGGTTGGCCTTCCAGCCGATGTTCGGTGAGAAAGGGATCGGCCGCCGCGTCGAGTTGCACGCTAAACTCGGCCTGCTGCCCAGCGCTGCGTGCCAACTTGAGCAGCGGGCTGCGCTGGCTGGAAGCGCCCGGGCGACCGCCGCTCACGACCAGCGAGTCGGCCGGATAGAACATGCGATAGTAGCGGTCGTCGGTGATCAGCACTTCGCCCTCGGGCAACCCGGCCTCGAGTTCGCGCACGAGATGCGCGAGGCCTTCGCTGGCGGGCATGAACTGCATGCCGATCATCTCCAGCGCCAGCCGCGTTTCGGGCTTGGTGGCCATACCCACGTCGCCCCAAGCGTGCCAATGGAACGCGGCCGCGGCGCAATCCGGCCGCTGGCGGCGGAACCAGTCGATCTGCTTGGCGAGCATGTCGTTAGCCAGCGAATAGTCGCCGTGACCATTGGCGCCGAAACGTCCGCTGATCGAGCCGAAGGCAACGAAATGCCGCAACGGATCGTCGCGCGTCAGCAGCATCAGGTTGGCGGCCCCGTCGATCTTGGCTGCCAGGCACTGTTGCACGTCGTCCAGATCCTTGCGGTCCAGCCGGGCATCTTTGCCCACGCCCGCCCCGTGCAGGACGCCTTCGATCGGGCCATCGCTGGCCCGAATCCCGGCCAGCACCCGGTCCAGCGCCTGCCGGTCGCCGACGTCGCAGGCGTGATATTTCACGGCCAGGCCGTCCGATTGCATCTCGCGCAGCGTGCGGTCGATTTCTACTGCCTTTTCGAACCGCTGCCACTCCTTGTGCGGCACGCGGCCCATGGCCCGCGCCGAGTCCATCACCAGGCTGCGGCAATCTCGCAATTCGGCGGCCGACATGTCGCGCCAGCGCTCGGCGAGCTGCGGCAGCGGCGCGGTGCCGAGCAAGTGCAAACGCAATTGGTAGCGACGCGCCAAGTCGCGGGCCACATGCGCGGTAATGCCGCGGGCCCCGCCGGTGCAAACCCACACGCCGCCGGGTCGAGGGGCCGCTAGCGAGCGGCTCGCCGCCGGCTGCGCAATTGCCTGCACCACGGACCGCTGGCCGCCGCGGTACGCGACTTCAATGTCGTAGCTGGGAGTCGACAACTCCGCATCGATGGCCGCGACCAAACCGGCGGCCGGCTCGTCGGCCGGAGCATCGATGACCTTGATCGGCAGCCAGCGATGGCCTTGCACCCACAGTTCGATGCAAATGGCCTTCAGCAGGCCGCCCAGTGCGCCGCTCTCCAGCGAGCCGATGCTGCCGGAAAGACCGAAGTCGCCGCCCAGCGACGAAAGTGCCACGAGCGACGCATCGTCGGTCAGGCCGGCGTCGGTCACCAGCTTGACCCAGCGCTGACAAATCAAAAACGGCAGCAGCACGCCCCGCTCGCGGCGCTCGCGCCAGTTGCTCAGATTGGCATCCGCCGCTGCCGCCTCATCGCGGGCCGAAAGCAAAAACAGATGCGGCGCGGGTGCCGCGCGCCAGCTTTGCTCCAGCGCCGCCAGCGCGGCCTGCGGATCGTGTCCGGGCAGACGCTCGACCGCCACGCCGTCGCGCTTCAGCCGTCTGGCCAGCAGGCTGGCCACCGCGTTGTCGCCGAGAATGAGCGCCTTGCCGGCCCACTGCGGACGCGCGACGCGCCGCTCGCGGTGCGGTCGGGCTTGCATCCGCAAGACAAACCGCGAAGTAATTGAACTGCCCGCCTGCGTTTCGGCTTCTCCCGGCACGTCATGCTCAACAGCCGGCATGTGCGGCGACGAGGGCATGCCGCCCGCTGCGGTTTCCGCCAAAAGTTGCCGCAAATCGACGGCTTCCGGCTCGTGCGACTCACCCTGCCCGCCAAACGGCGTCACCAGCAGCTTGTCCTGCCGAGGCAATAACACGATGCCGGCGAATGATCGCTCGTGGCCGCCACCGCCTTCGGGCGAACGATGTCCGTTGCTTGCCGCATGCGTGGCCACGGCCGGTTGCGGGCAGAGCACCTCGGCCAGAACTGCAAGCGTTTCCTGGTCCGATCCGCCGGCCAGCGCGTCTGCCAGGACTGCGCGCAGACGACTGTTGCGCCGCGTTGGCTTTGGGCCGGACGGCTCGACCACCGCCCGGCTGCGACTGACCTTCACGCGTTGGGCATCGTACTGGACCGCGCAGACGCGGCTCTCGGCAGCGTGACTGATGCACAGCGACCAATGGCCAGCCCGCCGCGATGCGCGCAGCAGTTCGAGCGCGCTGGCCACGTCGGCAGCCTGCTCCAGCAACTGGTGAAAGACGAGTGCGTGCAAGAGGGCGCTGACCGATTGCTTGGGGCCATCGCCCAGTGGGCGGCCGCTGAGCACAAGCCCCGCGCTGTTCATGCCGACCAGCCCGGCCAACTCGCCGGGCAGGCCAAGTTGGAAATAAGCGTAGCCATCCAGCGGCCGATACACGGCCAGTTCGCTCGTGCAATCGGCCGGCAGCCAGGCGGCCGCCGGATGAAAGAGCGCGTGCAGCAGATCAACGCCGTGCCCGCCGGATTGCACGACCGCCGCCTGCGCCAGCGCGTCGACTCGCGCGAGCCTTAGAGCGCCGTTCAAAGCCATGAGATTGCCCACGTGGACACCAGCGCCGTCGGCCAGGCCGTGCAATTGGTCCAGCGCCACGCCGGCCAGTTCGCCGTTGGGCTCCTCGAGCAGTTGCGGACCAGCGAATGGCCGGCGGCCGCGGCTGGCGCTCAATAGCTGTCGGAGCAGCCGGCGGATCGCGGCCGCTTGCTGCCGGCCACGCTGCTGGCCCATCTCGTAGGGCGAGCCCGACAGACGCAGCACCGGCAGCGTGCCGCTGGCGGGCGCTGGTGGCTGGGGGATGATGAACACCGGCGACGCCGGTGGGCTCGCGGCCAGCGGCTGGGATGCCGGGGGAGGTGGTGTCGGAGGCGGAGGCGGCGCGGGTGCGGCCGTGCGGTTCAAACGATCGAGCAGGTCGCGCAAGGTGCGGATTTCGCCGATCGTGCTGCCGTCGGTCTCGGCCAACTCGATCGCAAACTGGTCCCGCAGCTCGCCCAGCATCTGCGATTTCTTGATGCTGTCGATGCCCAAATCGGCTTCGAAGTCGGCCTCGGGCGTAATCACTTCCGGCGGATAACCGGTCTGTTCGACGACAAAGTTTACGAGGTACCGCACCAACTCGTCGTTGGCCAACGGCTTGTCATTGGTCAATGCATGATGGCCGTTGGTGGATTGCACCGGCGCGGGCGCGAACGTGACAGGAGCGATCGCGGCCGGCTCAACCGCCGCAGCTTCTTTCGCGGCCGGCAGCCACTGCTGCTTGCCCGGCTGCGTAGTTAGCGCTTCGGCAACCTGCCGCAAGGTGCGGAGCTGACCGAAATCGACCGACTTTTGATCGGCCGCCGCATCAAAGTATTCTCCCAGCTCGCCCAGCAGTTGGGCCTTCTTGATACTGTCGATTCCCAAGTCCGCTTCGAGATCGGCGTCCAGCCCGACGACTTCCGGCGGATATCCCGTCTGCTCGACCACAAAATTGATCAGAAAGCGGTGCAGGTCGTCGTGATTGAGCCGGGCAGCGCTGGCGAGCGCCGCTGGCCGCGGCTCGATGGCGGCCAGCGGCGGCAAGGGATCGACGGAGAGCGGTGGCTCTTGCCGGGGTCGATCCTGCTCGGCCGCT
>DATCFX010000888.1:0-6380 GCA_036509275.1 Pirellulales bacterium
CGGGGCGCTGCGCGGCGGCTCGGTCGGATCGGCTCCCGCTTCGCCAGCCACGCCCAGCAGTTGTTCGGCCCGCGTGTAAAACGGCTCCAACGTGGAATATTCCAGCGGCCAGGCGGCGCCCGACGCGCCAGCGATTTCAGCTTGGGGCGTAAAATCGGCTTGCCTGAAGCGGAAGCTCGCGCCGCCGTAGAACACCGACGGCCCGCCGACGCAGGTACAGAGGTTCTTCGAGCCCGGCTTTCCATTCTCTGACGTTTCGTACGCCGAGTCCGGCGCATAGAACGGCGTGCGCACGAAAGCACCCTCGCCGCTCCAATTGTCCGGCCCACGCTCGACCCAGCCGCCGCGTTCGAGCATCAACACCCGCCGGCCGCTTTCGACCGCGTCCAGCGCGGCCATGCAGCCGCCGAAGCCGCTGCCGATGACCACGGCGTCGAACGCGTCGGCGGTCCCCTGCCGAACCATCTGACCATTCCTGGAGAATTGGGTGAACGGGTCCGCGGCACGGACGCAAGCGCGCGGGTCGCGGCAGCGCGGTCCGCGGGCGAGAGTATAGCCCAATGCATGAACGCCGAAAACGGCCCCCCAGCCGCCGGAAGCGCGAGATCAAGGCGGCGAGGCCGCCGAAACCCTTCTCCCTTTGGGAGAAGGTAGCCGAAGGCCGGATGAGCGCGACGCGACGCTGGAGCCGGACACCAGCCAAATCACTCGCCGTATCCCCTCCGAGCAATCTCGATGTGGTGCTAGCGCTTGTTCTGCGGGAGTAGTAGTCGCAAGCCATCACGCGATCCTGACCCTCATCCGTCGGCTGCGCCGCTACCTTCTCCCGAACGGAGAAGGACGAGTTATGGCTGCCGGCTGGCGACATGCGATATCAAGACGGCGAGGCCGCCAACACCCTTCTCCCTTTGGGAGAAGGTGGCCGAAGGCCGGATGAGGGCGACGCGACGCTGAAGCCGGACACCAGCCAAATCACTCGCCGTGTCTCTCCGAGTGTTGCCCATGCCATACACCAACCGGCCTCGCGCGCCCGGGCGAAGCTTCTGGTAGCAACGCCGGCAATGATGACTTGCTGGCAACGGGAGCATGAATTTTTTGTCACAAACGACAGCGCACCAGCTAAGGGGGGCAGCCTTTGTGCGGCAGTCGGCGATAATACATTGCCCGTCCCGAGTGGTTCGCCGCTGGGCTCGCTCCCGAATGACCTTGACGCCCGGGTACTGCGACGCCACGATCCCCAGCCCATCATCTTTTTCCGGCCGCAGCAAGGCTCACATCCGGCCGGTGGTCTTCGTTAGGACATCGCTCAATGCCGGAAAATGTCTGGAGCGCAGTGCGAGCGGCCCGCGTGCCTGGAATCAACCGCTCGGATCGCTGGCTGCTCTGGCTGCTGCTGGTGCTCGCGATGCCCGGCGGGTTGGCTGCGCGCGAATTGCCGCTGGAGTGCAAGCAGTGCAACGGTTCGGCGATCCTCTGCGACCGGCGTTACGACCAGGTGGCCTATGCGACCACGCACAATTCGATGTCAAACCGGCATGATCACTGGTTGGCGCCCAATCAGAACTTCGGCATCACGCAGCAACTCGATGCCGGCATTCGAGCGTTGATGCTGGACGTACACGCCTTCATGGGGCGCCCGTACCTGGCGCATACCAGCGTGCTGTTTGGCCGCAAGCCGCTGGTGGACGGATTGGGCGAGGTGCGGACGTTTCTCGATGCGCACCCGTTCGAGATTGTCACGATTATCTTAGAAAACTACGTCCCGTCCGAGAGCTTAGACCAGGCCTTTACCGCAGCCGGATTGGAGCCGTACCTGTACGCTCATCGGCGCGGCCAACCTTTCCCGACGCTGCGTGAAATGGTGCTCTCGGGCAAGCGGTTGGTGGTGTTTACCGATCGGGGCGGGGGCGATTATCCGTGGCTGCACGCGGTGTGGGACTACTGCTTCGATACGCCGTGGAAGGCCAAAAGCCCGGCGGAACTGAAGAACCAGGCGGGCCGGGGCGACCCGCGCAATCCGCTGCTGATCGTCAATCATTTTCTGATGAATCCACTGCCGTCGGTGCGGCTGGCGGTGCAAGTCAACCAGAATCCGTTCCTGATGAACCGGATCTTCGCGTGCGCGCAAGAAATGCAGCGCATGCCGAACTTCATCAATGTGGATTTTTACGACATCGGCGACGTGTTCGAGGTCGTCGATACGCTCAACGGCCTGCCATTGGCCCAGCGCCGAACCGCGGCTAAACGGCCGTCGGCACGGGTCTGGTCGCCGATCCGCCTGTGGAAATGACCGCCCGGCCGCCGTGCTAGGCGGCCCGGCGCATCGGGTAGTTCCAGGCCATCAGCACGGCGACCCGCACGATGCACCAGGGGAGCCAGAAGGCCACGTCGGGCATCAGCAGCAAGATGGCCACGCCGCCGGAGTTCAGCAGGGCGCTGCCGAGGCCGCCGACCACAAAGCGAGCGCTTTGAGCGCGCGTATCGAATTGAGCGCCGCGGTCGAGAGTCCAGGCGCGGGACATCACGAATTGCAAGGCCGTGCCGCACAGGCTGCCGACGGCCGTCGCCCACCAGACGGGCCAGCCGAGCCACAGGGCCATGAAGACGACCAGCAGGAAATCAAACAGGACGGATAATCCCATCCAGACCGGCTCGAGCGACGATCGGCCGACGCGGAGCGGCTCGGCCGGTCCGCTCTTGACGGTCAGAGCACGCGTGGCGGCCACCAGGCGATGCGCGGCGGTAAACTGCGTGGAGACGGCCAGCAGCATGACCGCCAACACGGTCAGCCAGTAGAACGGATGCGCGACTTCGCCGGCCTGCCAGGCTTCTACAAAGGGGCTGAAGGCCACGGCCACGCCCAGGATCACGACGCGCTCGGGCCGCTGCATGAGCCCGACTTTCAGGTGAATGCCCAGGCCCTCGCCGCGGGCACGGACGTACGGCACAAGAAACGACCCGGCCAGAAAGGCCAGCACGCCCAGCAAGACCCAGGTATCGCGATAGTACCAGGCCAGGCCGATCAGCATCGCGCCTTCGCTATAGCGGTCGAGAATCGAATCGAGCGCGGCACCGCTGGCCGTGGCCTTGCCCGTCGCCCGGGCCAGTCGGCCATCGAGAAAATCGCACACGCCCGAGCAGAGATACAGCCATCCGCCCAGCGAGAACTGTCCCAGGGCCGCGGCCGTTCCGGCGGCGAGGGCCAGCAAGACGGAAACGCTGGTGACCGCGTTGGGCGGGATCTCGGCGCTTTGCAAAAAGTGCCATACCGGCCGCATGACCCAGGCGAAATAAGTCCGCGACCAGTTTCCCAGCAGCACGCTCGAGCCGCGGGCGTCGATTTCGGCGTCGCGAAAGCGCCCATAGATCGTGCAACGCACGCCATAGGCCACCAGGCCGATCAGAAAGTAGAGTCCGACAAAGATTGCCGGGCCCACGGCCGACCACAGCCGCTGCATGGCAAACGTGTCCGTGTGCGTAAAGTATTCCATTAGCAGCGAGCCTCACCCAGGTTGACGGGCGTGGGAGCAAAGACGCATGCTGGCGAGCCCAGGATCCAGGACTCGACCGACGTCACCACGCAATATCCGATCGTGGCGTAGGCACAGCCGGCGATCACGTCGAGCACGTAGTGCTGCCGGAAATAAACGGCGCCGAAAGCCATCAGGCCGGCGAAAATACTGGCCCCGGCGAACCAGCGGGGGCCGATGTCGCGGGCCACCAGCGCAAACAGCACGGCCGACCCGACGTGACCCGAGGGCATGGCCCCGAACACGTTGACATTATGCGAATAGAACCAATTGACGACCGACACGCCCAAGATTTCGTCGACGCGCCCAAAGCCGGCGGCGTACGACTTCGCGTTTTCGACGGCCGGCCCCAAGCCATAGAGTTCGACGTACCAGGGCGGAGCCGCGGGGTAGATGATATACGTCACGAAATTGGCTAAGTGTACCAGGCAAAACAGCCACGCCAGGCGACCCAGCACGCGGCGGTCTTTGAAGAACAGGTAGACCGCAAAGGGGATCATTTCCGGCAAGTAGCAGGCATAGGCGAATCCACACAGCAGGTCGATGGCCGGCCAATGGTTGCGGGCGAAAAACTGGCACAGCGTTTCGCGGCCAGTGCCGCTGCCGATGCCGAACCAGTGCAGTTCGGCGAAATACAAGTCGTCGATGTGGATCGGCCCGCGAAACGGCAACACCAGCGGCAGCAGGTTGTCGTAGGCGATGCCGGCCAGCCAGAAGGGAAAGACGAGCAAGGCGAAGCGGCGCGTGGCTCGACTGGCCAGGACCAGCGTCAGGCCCAGGCCGTCGACGGCCAGAAATTCCGGATTGAAGCCGGTCAGCGCAGTCGCCAGCACAAAATGGCCCGCTAGCATCGCGCATGCTACGGGCAGCCACCAGCGTTCGACCATGGTGCGTTCCTGCATCTTGCCGCGTCCTTCCCTGGCACGCGAAATCTGGATCTGGATTCAGTTCGATCGCGGCATCACGCGTTGCGGCGGGCGCTGTTCGAAACCGATCCCTGCTCCGCCCCGAAACCTGCCCCGCCCGGCCGCCCAAGTCCCTGGGCCGCAAGCATACAAATCAAGTTCGCCAAAAGCATGCCCCCTTTGCCCAAACCTGCCGTCTGGGTTTCTTGGGCAGTTTCCAGGGATTACGGTATCGGGAATTCGATCGCATGTCGATACGAATCAAAGCCAGATTTGCGCAGCAGGCCGCGGCATCTGACAGGCTAATCTTGCACAAAACGGCCGAAGTAGCGATGTTGATTTCCGGCGGGACGGCTCACGAGCGTTTTTGGCCCCAGCCGGCCGTTGGACTGGGCCAAAACAGCGCTGCGACGCGGTGAGCATCTCGACCGCAAGTCATTTTCCATCCGCCCAGCAACTAAGACGGTGGCCCGCGGGCGACCTTTTCGGCATGAAAATCGTCATTACAGGGGCCAACGGCTTCGTGGGCTCGCATCTGGCCCGAATCCTGGCAGCCAGCGGTCACGATGTGACCGGTCTGGTTCGGGCGAAATCGCGCTTGCACCTGTTGGCCGACGTGGATATTCGGCTGGCACGCGGCGACGTGCGCGAGGTCACCGGCCTGCGGGCGGTGATGCACGGCGCGGATATCGTCTTTCACGCCGCCGGCTTGACGAGGGCCGCGAACCTGGCGGATTTCATGGCTGTCAACGCGCAAGGGGCCGAAAACGTGGCCAGCGCCTGTGCGGATTGCACGACGCCGCCCACGCTGGTGCTGATTTCCTCCTTGGCGGCAGCGGGGCCATCGCGGCCTGGCCGGCCGCGGCAAGAGGCCGACCCGGCCATGCCGGTGTCGCATTACGGCAAGAGCAAATTGGCTGGCGAGGCGGCCGTTCGTAAGTTTGCGGCGCGCGTGCCGACCACCGTGGTGCGGCCGCCGATCGTGATCGGGTTCGGCGACGACGAACTCAAGGGGTTCGTGCGGATGGTGTTTCGCCACGGCATGCACCTGGTGCCAGGCTCGGTGGCCGCGCCCTATTCGGTAATCCACACCAGCGACCTGGCCGTGGGCCTGTTGCAGGCGGCCCGGCGGGCGGCCCGGCTACCGGCGGAGTGCGACGCCAATCAGACCGGGATCTATTACATGGCGGCCGACGAGCATCCCCGCTACGACGAACTAGGGCGTTTGATCGGCCAGGCGGTGGGCCGGCAGAGCGTGCGGATCGTTTATGCGCCGCGCTGGCTGGCGTGGCCGATTGCCGCGGCGACCGAGGGATTGTCGCGGCTGCGCGGCCGGGCGAGCCTCATCAATCGGGACAAATTGCGCGATGCCCTGGCCGGTGGATGGGTCTGTTCTCCCAGCCGCGCAAAGGCCGATCTCGGATTCCGCGTGGCGGCGCCGCTGGCCGCGCGAATGCGTGAAGTCGCCGAGCAAATGATCGCCGCCGGCGTCGTCTAGCCTGGTGGTCGCCTAGTCTAGATGCCAAGCGGTCCAGGAGCTGCCCGCGGCAATTATCCAAACCATTCCTGCGCGAGTACGGCCTCGTACTCCAATTCCGCCACGTTGCGATCGAGCTTGGTTTGAGCGAATTCGTCGAGAAACAAGCCTTGCTCGATTTGCCATTGCTCGCCATCTTCGGTGCGCACCGGAAAGCCGAAGATCAGCCCCTTGGGCACTCCGTAGCTGCCGTCGGAATACACGGCCGCGCCGAACCGCTTTTCGAACGGGGTGGGCGTGGTGATGGAATGGATCGTGCCCAGAATCGCCTGCGCCGCGGTGGCGACCGGCGAGCCGCCGCGGAGATGGTAGATTTCAGAACTGCGGTTGGCCACCGACTTTTGCAGCGTTTCGTGCGCCCAGAGTACGTCGCGAATCACTTCATGCGCCGGCCGGTTGCCGACGTAC
>DATCFX010000889.1:0-4989 GCA_036509275.1 Pirellulales bacterium
CGAGAGCGGCCGGCGGCTCGAGTCGCACGAATTCGGCCTCTCGCGCGCGCTGACCAGCGGCAAGGTGTGCATCGGCGAGGAAGTGGAAATCGAAACGTTCGACGGCCGCCGGGCCACCGTGCTGAGCTATGCCCTACCGATCCGCGATGGCAATGACCAGATTGTGGGCGGCGTGGCCGTGAACGTGGACATTACGAGCCGCAAAGCCATCATGGAGTCGCTCAAGGACGCCGATCGCCGCAAGGACGAATTCCTGGCGATGCTCGCCCACGAGCTGCGCAATCCGTTGGCCCCGATCCGCAATGCGCTGGGCCTGCTCAAGGCGGAAGATCTCGATCCGCCCACGGTTGCCTGGGCCATGGACATGATGGAGCGCCAGGTGGACCACCTGGTGCGGCTGGTCGACGACCTGCTCGACGTGTCGCGTGCCACGCAAGGCAAAATCAAGCTGCGCAATCGCCGCGTGGACTTCAACCAGATCGTGGCCCACGCCATCGAGACCGCCCGGCCGTTGATCGATTTGCAGCAGCACGAGCTGACGGTGTCGCTGCCGGCGGAGCCGGTGTGGCTCGAATGCGACGAGATTCGGCTGACGCAGGTGGTGGCCAACCTGCTGAACAACGCGTCGAAGTACACCGATCGCGGCGGCAAAATTTCGATCGTCGGCTCGTGCGAACAGGGGCATGCCGTGTTGCGCGTGCGCGATACGGGCATCGGCATCGCGGCCGACGTCCTGCCGCACGTCTTCGATCTGTTCATCCAGGCCGACCGTTCGCTGGATCGCTCGCACGGCGGATTGGGCATCGGCCTGTGCCTGGTGAAAAAACTTGTCGATCTGCACGGCGGCTCGGCCGAAGCCTACAGCGCGGGTCCCGGCCAGGGGAGCGAATTCGTCGTGCGCATGCCCCTGGCCGAAGCGCCGGCCGAGTCGGAACCGCGTGACGCCGCGCCCCGGACGGCGGCACCCTGCCGCGTCCTCATCGTCGACGACAATCTGGATGCGGCCACCACGCTGGCCATGATGTTCGCTGCCTGGAACCATACGGTCGAGGTGGCGCACGACGGCCTGGCCGCCGTGGAAAAGGCCCGGCAACAGCGGCCGGACATCGTGCTGCTGGACATCGGACTGCCGGGGATCGACGGCTACGAAGTCGCCCGGCGGCTGCGCAGCGAAAGCGGCTTCGAACACATGCTGCTAGTGGCCGTCACCGGCTACGGTCAGGACGACGATCGGCGCCGCTCGCACGAGGCCGGCTTCGATCTGCACCTGGTCAAGCCGGTCGACAGCCGGCTGCTGAAGAACCTGGTGTCCGACTACGAGCGCCGCCGCTGCCAAGAAGCCGCCGCCTGCGTGAGCTAAGGATTGACCGAAGAATAACTTCTCCGCAACTCCTCTCCCGTCGCGGGCTTTGCCTATGAAGCCTGCTTCCCAAAGCGGTAGGGTGTGTCGAGCCGAAGGCGAGACGCACCACTTCCGGCAATTGGTGCGTCTCGCTGCGCTCGACACACCCTACGAAATGCTTCGATCGGACTTTATAGGCAAAGCCCCCGTCGCGGGAGAGATCAGGGGTGGGGGGGCCGCGAAAAGCGGAAGTTATTCTTCAGTCGATTCGAACGCAAAAAACCAGCGATTTGTTTGGTGGTCAGGTCGCGGCCTTCAATAATCGCAACGAGCTGCCGGTGCGGCGGAGTTGGTCGAAGGTGCATTGCCGCGGCGCTTTGTCCGGCCGCCAGCGCACCAACCGCGTGCCGTGGCGGAAGCGGCCGGAGGTGACCTGGTCGTACCCCACTTCGATCACCAGGCTCGGTTCGAGAGGCTCCCACTGGCTGGAGCGTTTCGTGCTCCAGCGGCTCGGTCCGCCGGGCTTTTTGCCCGTGAAGCCGGGCGGCGAAATCAACTGGCGCAACTTAGGCGTCAGTTCTTTGCGCTGCTGGTGACTCATGCCGGAAAGGAAGCCGACGTGATTGAGTAGCCCATCGTCGTCGTACAGCCCCAGCAGTAGCGAGCCGACGATTGGCTCGCCCGAGGCATAGCGGAAACCGCCCACCACGCAGTCGGCGGTGCGCAGCGGCTTGATCTTTTGCATGCCCGTGCGAAGCCCGGCCTGGTACGGCAGGTCGAGTCGCTTGGCCACCACGCCGTCGGTCGTGCCGCCGGCGCTCTGGTACCAGCGCCGGGCCGTGCGGTAGTCGGTCGTGGCTGGCGATAAGCGAATCCGGCCTGTCGGCGCGAAGTATTTTTCGGCAAAGGCCGCGAGCCGCTCGCGCCGCTGCTCGAGCGGCAGCTTGATGAGTGATTTGCCGCGCGTATCGGCCAGCAAATCGAAAGCAATGACCAGCGCCGGATGCTCTTGGGCCAGCTTCTTCACGCGGCTGGCCGCCGGATGAATGCGTTGCAACAAATCGTCGAACGAGAGTCGATTACCGACAGGAATCACGATCTCGCCGTCGAGCACGCAGCGCGCTGCCCGCAGCCTGGCAAACTGCTCGACCATTTCCGGAAAGTACCGCCCCAGTGGTTGGCCCGACTTGGACTGGATCTGCACCTGCTTGCCGTCTTTGAAAATCAGCGCCCGAAATCCGTCCCATTTGGGCTCGTATTGCCACTGGCTTCCGCGCGGCACCTCGTCCACCAATTCGGCTTCCATCGGCTCCAGCGGCGGTTTGAGTTCCAGCGGCATGATGCTCGTTCCCACGACACGCTCAAACCAAAAACTTTTCCAACCGCACGCGGCCGCGTGTCGCCAACAGCGGCTTCCATAGATCGCCGAGCCGGTCAATCCGCTGGGGCATATTGTCGATGCGGAAATCCTCGATGGCGATGCCCTGCTCGATCTCCTCCCAGCTCACCGGCGCCGAGACCGGCGCCCGTGGCTTGGGCCGCACCGAGTACACCGATGCCAAGGTGCGTCCCCAGGCATTCTGGTTGTAATCCACCAGCACGCGGCCGCGCGGCCGCTTGGCGATGCGGTATTCGGCCGTAATTAATTGCGGGTACAGCGATTCGAGCCCTTGGGCAAACTGCTTGGCGAAGGACCAGACCTGTTTTTGGGTCGGGCCGCCAGCGATGGGCACGTACACGTGGATGCCACGCGAGCCGGTGGTCTTGGCCACGCAAGGCATTTTGAGTTGCTTAAGCGCATCGCGCACGACCATCGCGGTTTCCGCTGCCCGGCAGAAATCGGCCCCCTCGACCGGATCGAGATCGAAGTGCAGGTAGTCGGGCCGGTCGACGTCGTCGCAACGCGCATACCAAGGATTCAGGTCGATGCAGCCGAGATTGATGACCCACAACAGCGACGCCAGGTCCTGCACCACGGGAAAGGCGATGGTGTTGCCCGATGCATGCTCGATCGAACACGTCGTGATCCAATCCGGGCGGGGGCTCGGCGCGCGTTTCATGAAGAAGAATTCGCCGGCCGCTCCATTGGGATAACGCTTCATGACCATGGCCCGGTCGACCAAGTGCGGCAGCAGCACGGGCGAAACGGCCAGGTAGTAGCGCAGCAAGTCTCGCTTGGTGATGCCCAGTTCCGGCCAGAACAGCTTGTCGAGATTGGTCAATGCCACTTGGCGGCCGTCGAGCTCGAGCGTCGTCTGGTGCTCGCCGCTGGGGATTTCGAGCCCACGCGTGGTCCGCCGCCCGGCGTTCGGCCGCCGGAGTTGCTTGCGAGTCGAAGGGTGATGATTGCGAGTTGCTGGCCGGCGCGTTGTCATGGCTCTCTCGCCACAGCAAATGCCGGGCCAGCGCGCAACGGCCAAGCTTAAGGAACGAGCCGCAAGCCGCGGGGCAGGCTTTCGCCGAACACCAGGCCTTGCTCGTCGGCAGCCAGTTCGCCCCCTTCTCGCACCAATTCCACGAAGTGAGCGGGTGCCGCGTGCAGCTTAAGCCAAGCGAGCACTTCGTCGCGGAGCTTGCTACCCAGATCGCGATAACGGTCGCCGGTCTTGCGCGCTAACTGCATGACCGCTAGCGGCGCAGTTTCGGCCGGCTGCCGCATGGTCATCAGTCGCTCGATCCAGCCGGCGGCCACGTCGGCCGCGAGCACCGTGTTCAGCGGCCCATACATCGGGCAGCGCGAGCCGATGCGGCCCACGGCCCACACGGCAGCGCCGCGGACGGCGGCCGTTTTTTCGCGGGCCGCCAGGTCCATGGCGATCGTGCCCAACTCGGCTTTGGCCTGCGGCGCGAGCCATTCGAGCGAACCGAGAAATCGCCACAACTCGGCTGCCTCGTGCGAACCCAGCCGTAGCTCGGAGCCGCGGCCTTTGGCCAGCGAGCGCTGGGCGGCCCGTAAGTCGCCCAGCAGCGGCTCGGCCAGCGCCCGCTGCTGTCCGGCCGGCAATCCGCCGGCGATTCGCCGCCAGAGAATCCACCATTCGGCCCGGCACATCGGCCCGGCATGTACCAGCCGGCCTTGCAGCAGCCGCCAGGTCTGCGCCACCCGCCAATCGTCCAGCGCCATGCCATAGCCAGGCCGCAAGCCGAAGCCCAACAGGTTCAGCCAGCGGGCCTCGTGCGTTTCGCTCTTGCGCCGGCCGCTTTCGTGCTCGACGAGCGCTTCCCACAAAGCCCGCAATAGCGACGGCGGCCAATCCTGCCGCGGCATGCCGGCGACTTCGGCCAGGCGTTTGGCCAGTCCTTCGGGCTTGTCGGCGGGTTGCCCGCTCGCTTTGCCGAAGGTGCTGGCAATCAATCGGAGGCAGTCTTCAACCACCTGGCTTTCGACAATGCCTTGCCGCTCGCCCAGGCCGGTGTGACCGGCCATATCCGTGTGCGTTGCGGCGCGCACATCGAACTCCAGCCGCCACGTGCGCGGACCATCGGCCTGGGCGCACCATAGTTCGAGCGTGCCGATCTCGGTGAGCCGGCCGCGCAGGCTGACGTCGACTGAATCGGCGCCGGCCGACTTCTTGCCGGTGTCGAGCACCGTGCGGATTGGCGGCAGCGCGGTCAACTGCTCGGGATCGAAGGCCAGCAATTGCCCG
>DATCFX010000890.1:0-1208 GCA_036509275.1 Pirellulales bacterium
TGTCGGCGTCCCGTTCTTGCGGCGGGCCGAGTTGCACCTCGATCTGGCCGCCGGCTCGCGACCAGAACACTTTGGCCGGACACAGGTCGAGGTGCAATTGACCGGCGGCGTGAAGCCGAGCCAGGCAGCGGGCAATGCCGCCGGCGAACTGCAAAATCTCGACCAGCGGCAGCGGAGCACGCGTGGCCAGAGCATCGGCCAACGTGTCGGTTCGCTCGGCGGTCGTGCCCTCGGGAATCATTGATGCGGTCTTGCGTGGCTTCTGGCTCGTGTTGTGATTCGAATCGTTGGCAGCCGTCTGTAAGGATCGACCGAAAAATAACTTCTCCGCCGCCCCTCTCCCCTTGCGGGAGAGGGCAGGGTAAGGGGCCGGGAAATAGGGAAGTTATTTTTCGGGCGATCCTAACCTGCACGCGACCGCGCGGCCGATTCAAGGCCCAGCGTTATTCTTTCATCGCCGCCGAGTAAATGCAAAGCCTCGCCAGCGGGGCCGCAAAGCGATTTTGGCGCTGTCCAAGGGATCAGCGAGCGGCACCCGATTGGCTGCTCAGCTTGGCGGCCAGCGCGGCGACCTGCTGCGACTCGGTTTCGAACAAGCTCCACTCGGGCCGGTCGGCGTAGGCGGCCGTCTGCGATTGATAATCGCGGCACAACTCGCCGGCACGCCGCACGTCGCCGGCTTTAAGGGCCGCGGTTGCCGCGTCGGCCGTCGCGCGGCTGCTGACCACGTCGCGCCAGAGCGCGATTTCGCTGTCGCACAAATGCAGGATCGCCTGTCGGGCGCCGCTACTGTGCGGCGTTGCCGCATCCTCTTCGGCCTTGGTCCGCGCGGCTTGCAGATCGGCGAGAACGTCATCCGGAGAAGAGTGCCCGAAGTACTGGAGCGCCACCACGGTCAGCTTGTCGTCGAGAGCCGGCCCCCGGGGCGACGGCGTAAATCGGCGGTACAGGGCCGGATCCGTGACGCCCCGAATATAAGGTCCGTACCCGTGGTGGTGTTTGCCGTGACAGTGAGGCGTGGTGGGATAGAACGGCTCGGGGCGATCAAGCGTCATATCGAATCGCGGCATGGGCGGAACGGAGAATGGATCGCCCCGCATTGGGCTGGCGGTTCCGGGCCCCGAGGTTTGCACCAAATGGACCGGGCTGCCGGTGTCGGCCCAGGAATCCACCCCCGGGCTGGCCGCATTCGAAATCTCGGCGTCCGT
>DATCFX010000891.1:0-2234 GCA_036509275.1 Pirellulales bacterium
GCCGCATCACGATTCGCACGCTGGACCTGGGCGGCGACAAGACGATTCCGTATCTGGGCCACGACCGCGAGGCCAACCCGTTCATGGGCTGGCGGTCGATCCGTTTGTCGTTCGAGCACCCCACGTTTTTCATGGCACAAATCCGCGCCGTGCTGCGCGCCACCGCGCTGGCAGCGCAGCCGTCGAGCGTGCGGCTGATGTTTCCCATGATTACGACGCTCGAAGAAATGCGCAAGGTGCGGCGGATGGTCCACCAAGCCGGGCGGCAACTGGCGGCCGAGGGCAAGACGTATGCCGAAGTGCCGATGGGCATGATGCTCGAAGTGCCGGCTGCGGCCGTCTCGATCGGCGCGCTGCTCAAGGTCGTCGACTTCGTCTCGATCGGCTCCAACGATCTGGTGCAATATCTCATGGCTGCCGATCGCGACAATCCCAAGGTCAGCCATCTGTGCCAGCCCTTGAGCCCCGCCGTATTGCACGTGCTGCACAGCGTGATCGGCGCGTGCCGCGCGGCCGGCAAGTCGGTGACCGTCTGCGGCGAGATGGCCGGATCGCCCCGGGCCTGCGTGCTGCTGTACGCGATGGGGCTGCGGAGCTTCAGCATGAGCCCGGCCTTTGTTCCCACCATTAAAGACCTGCTCAAGCACCTGCACGAGGCCAAGGCCGCCGAGATCGTACACCGCGCCCTGCGCCTCACCACCACCAACCGCGTCATCCGATACATGGAGCAGCAATTGCTCGAAATTGCCCCCGACTTGCAGATGCTCGATTCGATCTGAAGGCGGGAGATCGATCGCGTCTGAACGCGGTTCGCGTCCCCACGGGCGACGCCGCTTGCCACGGCCCCGGCACAGGGCGACAAGCGGGTCGAAATTCGGGACCGGCTCGCCCGATTGCGAGGTGTCCGCTTCGCGCCGGTCGGCTGGTGGGGCGAATGCGAGTGAAGCTATGATGAAACATTCGGGCGGTGCCGTCAGCCAGCCAAAGAATGAGCGTTCGATCAGAGGGGAGCACTTCCGCGGTGTTTGGGCCTGTCATTACCCGAGAAGCCGTGACCAGCGCTCGCCGGCCGCGGCTGTATGTGACTCGGGTGGCTTGCTCGGCCGCGCTGCTGGTGCTGATCTGCACGGCCTGGCAAGTGGTCACCGGCACGCACGTCGTGCGCAATACGGGCGACCTGGCACGCTTCAACGCCCTGGTGTTCCAGGTGCTCGCGCCGCTGGAGTTGGTCGTGTGCATGTTCTTGTCGGCCATCTCGGCCGCCTTGACCGTGGCGCAGGAAAAAGATCGCCGCACGCTCGCCTTGCTGCTGCTCACGCGCCTGGCTAATGCCGAACTGGTGCTGGGGCAATTGGCGGCCGGGCTGCTCGGCGTCGCGTCGCTGCTACTGGCGGCTGGCGGGGTGTTTTTCTGGACCTACCTGCTGGGCGGCGTCTCGCTGACCCAAATCTTGGGCACGCTGCTGGTGCTCGCCAGCACGGTGCTCGTGTGCGGCAGCTTGGGCTGCACGCTCGCCTTGTGGCGCGAAAAAACCTTTCAAGCGGTGGCCGGCACCGTGCTCGTCCTAGTGTGTTGGACCGGCGGTTGGGAACTGCTGGCCCGCGGCGGATGGCCGCTGGCGGCTCCGTCCGCATCGGCCGCTGAGTGGGCCAGCCGCTTCAGCCCTTGGCATGCTGTGTTGCGGGCCGCCGCCAATCCCGCGGGCGGCACCGGCAGGCTGGAATTGGATTTTGCCTGGATCGCACTGCTGCTGACCGCGGTGCTCAACGGTTTGAGCATGTGGAGAATCCGCGATTGGAGCGGAACGTTCGGCTCCCATGCGCCGGTCGAGCAGCGCAGCGACGCGCCGCCTGCGGTCGAAGACGAACAGCATGCGCTCGACCGCTTCGGCCGCCAGGACACCGTCCCGGCCAAGGCCGGACGCGTGCGCAGCGTCTGGTCGCGCCCGATTTTGTGGCGCGAAATGCGCACCTGGGCCTACGGCCGCAAGGTGCTGGCTGTGCGCTTGGCGTTTGCGGCGCTCGCCGTCGCGGCGGCCCTTGCGCTGGGCGATCTGGAATCGACCGCCGGCGCGCTGTCGCGGCTGGATGCGGCCGCCTGGCTCGTGCCGCTGTTCGTCTTGGGGCTGCTGTTGGTTAATGCCCAGGCCGTGACCAGCATCACCAATGAGCGCGACGGCCAAACGCTCGACCTGCTCTTGGTGACCGATATCACCCCCGGCGAGTTCATCGGCG
>DATCFX010000892.1:0-3434 GCA_036509275.1 Pirellulales bacterium
AGCCGGTGATCCACTACGTGCTCGACGAGCACTATCTGCGCCGCAATCCGTTCCTGGTTCCCTCGCAAACCTGGTCCGAGGTTCCCAGCGTGCCCGGCGCCGCTCCGATCTATCCCCGCAGCCAGACCGCGGCCCGCTTCAACGATTTTAATAAGGCCAATCGCTTCACCAGCGCCTGCGGCCTGTGTATTTATCGCGACGAACTGTTTGGGCCGGAGTGTACCGGCAACTCGTTCGTCTGCGAGCCGGTCCACAACCTCGTACACCGCGAAATACTAAAACCCTCCGGCTCGACGTTCGTCAGCCATCGCGCCGCCGACGAACAGCAGAGCGAGTTTTTGGCCTCGACCGACAATTGGTCGCGGCCGGTCATGGTCCGCAGCGGCCCCGACGGCGCCCTGTGGGTCGCCGACATGTATCGCGAAACGATCGAGCATCCCCAGTGGATCCCCCAGGATTGGCAAAAGCGTCTCGACCTCCGCGCCGGCCATGACAAAGGCCGCATCTATCGTGTGTTTCCCACTGGCAAGCGCCCTCGCGCCGTCCCCCGTCTCGATCGTCTCTCGACCGTCGAGCTCGTCGCTATGCTCGAACACCCCAGCGGCACCCTGCGCGACCTCGTGCAGCAGATGCTCATCCACAAGCAAGACAAAGCCGCGATCGAGCCATTGAAAAAACTCGTAGCCGACGGCCAGCGACCGCAAGCCCGGCTGCATGCCTTATGCACTCTCGACGGGCTGAAGGCGGTCGACGAAGGGGTGTTAACGGCCGCACTTTCCTACAACCATCGTGGTGTGCAGAGGCACGCCGTAAGGCTCTCTGAGCAATACGCTGCGTCGTCGGCCCGGATCGCCGATCAGATCTCGGGACTTTGCGCGTTTGGACGCATTTCCGAGCCCGTAAAAGATCCACAGCTCCGCCTCCAACTCGCGTATTGGCTGGGATCTCTTCGGGACATGAATAGGATCGGCAATTGTGCGAGAACGGTGGGCGTTGCGGCTGACCACTTCGCAGAAGATGCGCTGATCAGCTCAATCAATGGCGAGAACGTCGTCGCGATCGTGACGACCGGGGAGTTCGCCGGTGACATTTCCGCGAAGCTGATGCCGACCGTTGTCGGACTGGGCAACGACACCGCGTTGGCATACATGATCAAGACGGTTTCTGTCGAACGCAATATCCTGGTGGGGACCAATTATGAAGCTCGCACCTGCCTGAGAGGCCCGGATCAATTGATTGCGCTCCGCGCGCTCCTCGATGCGCTCGACGCCAGGCATGTCTCGCTGAAGAGCCTCGCCGCCAAACAGGGAATGAAACATTCGCTGTTCGAACTCGAAATGTGCTTCGACTGGTTACGTCAGGCGGCGACGCTCGACCAACATCCCGGCGGCACGGTGTGGAAGCCCGGTATGAACGACTACATCGAAGTTCCGGTGGGCGGCAAAGATCGGGGGCGGCTCCGCGCCCAGGAGTGGCTAGAGACCCGGTGCGCGGCCATCACGCTGCTCGGTCGCGGACCCGATAAACGGGCCGAGGACATTGCGCTCCTCACCAGCTTGCTCAATCCTCACTCGCCGCAGGAAGTGCAGTCCGCTGCCATCGTAGCCCTGGCCCGGCTGGGCGATGCCAGTGTGCCAGCAACCTTGCTGTCGGGTTGGAATAGCTTGGGGCCCGCGCTGCGTGGCCAGGTGCTCGATGCACTGCTGGCCCGACCGGCTTGGACCGGCAAGCTGCTGGACGCGATGCAAAAGGGCGAGATCAAGCCGGCGGAGATCGATGCCGCTCGGGCTCAACGACTACTGGGGCTCAAGGATAAATCGCTCGCCGAACGGGCCGCAAAACTCTTGGCCGGCAGCGTGCAGCCGGACCGGCAGAAGGCGATCGCCGCTTATGACTCGGCCTTGCACGCCGGCGGCGATGCCAAGCGCGGGGCGGCCGTGTTCGAAAAACGCTGCGCAACTTGTCACAAGCTCGGCAAAGTCGGCCATGCGATCGGGCCCGACCTCACGGCCTTGACCGACAAGACGCCCAAGTCGCTGCTCGTGGCGATCCTCGATCCGAATCGGGCCGTCGAAACCAAGTTCATCAATTACTCGGCCGTCACCGACGCCGGCCTCACCTACCAGGGCATGCTTGCCTCCGAAAGTGCCAATAGCGTGACGCTCTTGCAGCCCGACGGCAAGCAAGTCGCCCTGCTGCGCAGCGGCCTGGAAGCGCTGGCCAGCACGGGCAAGTCGCTCATGCCCGAGGGTTTGGAAAAAGACCTGAAGCCGCAGGACCTGGCCGACTTGTTCGTGCTGCTGAACGCCTCCGGCCCGCGCCGCAAGACGTTTGCCGGCAACCGGCCGGAGGTGGTCGAGCCGGAGGCCCTGCGCGGCGAGTTCTATCTGATGCCGCGGACGGCCGAGTTGTACGGCGACACCGTGGTTTGGGAAAGCCATTACGGCAATTTCGGTCATTGGGAAAGCGAGAACGACCAGGCCGTGTGGACGCTGGATGTCAAGCAGCAGGGCCCCTGCGACGTGTGGCTCGAATACGCCTGCGACAACGCGGCGGCCGGCAATTCCGTGCTGATCACGGCCGGCGGCAATCGGCTGCTCGCCCCGGTTACCGTCACCGGCTCGTGGGACAACTACCGCACGCTATCCGTCGGCCGCATCAGCCTGCCGGCCGGCAAAGTGCGGCTCGTGCTCCGTCCGTCCGGCAAACCCCACGGCGCCCTGTTCGATCTCCAAAGCGTCCGCGTCCGCCCGGTGAAACGATGAAGCATATTCTTTACAACGCGGCGCACGCGCTTGGGTGCCATGCCCACGCCGCGTGGGCATGCTCGCCAGGCGCGACCTCGGACATGCCCACGAAGCGTGGGCATGGCACCCAGCGCACCTGGTGTGGCCCCCGAACCTTCGTTTTACTGCTGGCAGTCCTTTTCGCCGCGCCGGCGATTGCGGCCAACGACGATGACGACGACGAACTGCCCGACTACCGGCCGGGCCTGGTGGCCACGTATCAAGCGACCGGTGGCAAGCCAATCGTGCGGCGCGACGTCGACGTGCAATTCGTGTGGCGCGATGCGTCGCCCGATCCGCGAATCCACCCTGGTCCATTAAAGGCTCGCTGGCAGGGCCGGCTGTTCACCATGTCGCCGGGCAAGTACCAGTTGCACGTCTATGCCCAAGGCAAGGTGCGATTGCGGATCGCCGGAAAAACCTGCTTTGATCAAACGCTTGAAAAGCCAAAATGGATCACGAGCGAATCGCTCACGCTCGACTACGGCTACCATCCGCTGGAACTCGATTTCGAAAAGACCGGCTCTGAAGCGCGGATCGGCCTGTACTGGTCGGGTCCGCAATTTCAGTTGGAGCCTTTGACCGAGCGCAACCTGGTCCACGAGCCGGCCCACGCGCCGGACGAAAGTTTCGAGCGCGGCCGGCTGC
>DATCFX010000893.1:0-1289 GCA_036509275.1 Pirellulales bacterium
CAGAGTTATCGCCGGCGCGGCAACGATTATGCCGACACGCCAGCGAAGTTTTCCCAGGCGGTCGAGCGGGCCCGCGCCGGCTTCGATCTCTGGCCGTGGGCAAAGATCGAGATCGAGTACGAGCAGCTCGCGGCGGCCGCCGGGTTGTTTCACGGGCGCGACGCGCCGGTCAGTGGTCGGTTGTCTGTGGGCGGTTGCCAGTCGTCAGTGGCTACGGACCACGGACCACAGACCACGGACAACGGACACCTCCCGATCCCCAAAATCCTGCACTGGATTTGGATCGGCGAGAGGCCGCTTCCCGAGCGGCACCGGCGGTGGATGGCCCAATGGCAGGCGCTGCACCCTGGCTGGCGGCATTGGATGTGGCGCGAGGCGGATATCCTGGGCGCGCTGCCGGCGCCCCTGCGCGACTTCTACGACCGCGCTCAGACGCTGGCCGGCAAAGCCGACGTTGCCCGCTACTGGATCATACACGAGCACGGCGGCGTGTACCTCGATACCGACCGGAGTTGCCTAAAACCCATCGACGATCTACTGGCCGGCTGCCAGTGTTTTTTGAGCTACGCCACACCGGCTGGAATCGTCACCAACAACATCTTTGGCGCGGTGCCGCGGCATCCGTTCCTGGCCAAGGTGCTCGAGCGCTTGCCGGCGCGTTTTGATCCGCGGCGCCCGAACAGGTCGGGGCCGCTATTGTTCACCGAGCTGGCAAAGGGTCGCGGCGACGTGCGGATCTTTGAGCGGCAGATCTTGGACCCCGTGCCCGACGGCGACCGGCACCTACTGGCCACGCAGACCGAATTCCCAGGCAGCTACTCGGTCCACTATTACGAGGCGAGCTGGGTGAGGGGGAAAGTCGGAATGCTGAATAATGAATGATGAAAGAGGGAATGGGGAAGCTTGGGCGTGATTCATCATTCCGCTTCCACCTTCCGCAGTTCCCTCACTGTTGGACGACGACGCGGCGATAGAGCAGGTCCACGAAGTCGCTGAGCAGCGCGGCCTCGCCACTTTCGAGCACGACGGCCATTTTTCGCCAGGTATCGCGTTTGCGATTGATCGCGTCGATCATGCGCGCCGTGCCCTCCAAGGTCAAACCGCCGCCGGTGCCCACGTGGCTGTACAGCTCGTCGAACTCCGCTTGCGACCAGCCTTCGACCGAGTCCGGATGCTGGGCCAGGAAGTCGTCGACGACCGGGTTGGTGGCCCGATCAAAGGCCCGATGCGCCAACAGGGCCGGCGTCTGGAACAGTTCGTCGACATCCGCTCCCAAGCCCGCCGCCAAC
>DATCFX010000894.1:0-8200 GCA_036509275.1 Pirellulales bacterium
GGCCATACTTCCGGCAACCGGCTGGCAGTGTTCGCCCGCCGGCCTGCGCCGCTGCAAGTCTCGTATCTTGGCTATCCGGCCACGACCGGCATGGCGTCCATCGATTACCTGCTGACCGACGACCTCGTCGATCCAGCGGGCGAAGAGCGGTTGTACAGCGAGTCGCTGGTGCGGCTGCCGGGCGGCTTTTCCTGCTACACGCCGCTGGACGACGCGCCGAGCGTGAGCCCGCTGCCGGCTGGCGGCGCGGGGCGAATCACGTTCGGTGCGCTGCAAACCTTGGCCAAGCTCAACAGCCAGGTACTCGAGCTGTGGGCACGCGTGGTCCGGCAGGTGCCCGGCTCGCGGCTGCTGATCGCCCGCGACTTGCTCACCGGCCCGAGTGCTCAAGCGGTGACCGATCAGTTGCTGGCCGCAGGGCTCAAGTCCGAGGATTTCGAGCTGCGGCACGAGTTTCCGGCCGGCGGGCATTTGGCGCTCTACCGCGAGATCGATATCGCGCTGGACTCGTTTCCGTGGAGCGGCCATACGACCGCCTGCGAAGCGCTGTGGATGGGCGTGCCCACCGTGTCGTTGCTGGGCCGGCGGCATGCCGGCCGGATGGCGGCGAGCGTCTTATCGCAGGCCGGCTTGCGCGACTGGCTGGCGCGCGACGCGGACGAATACGTGGCGATTGCTGCCCGCATGGCCGGCGACCTTGATTCGCTGGCCGCTTTGCGCAGTGGAATGCGGCAGCGCCTGGCGGCCTCGGCCTTGTGCGATGCCGCGCGCTTTGCCGGCGAGTTGGAAAACGCCTATCGTGGCATGTGGAGCCAGTGGTGCCGGCAGCGGGGGTGAGGGAAATGATGAAGTCGGAATGCTGAATGATGAATGGAGGAGAGAGGGATCATGGTCGAGATTGCGATTGAATATTTGGGCGAGTTGCGCTGCCAGGCCACGCATGGGCCGTCGGGCACGAAGGTGCTGACCGATGCGCCTGTCGACAACATGGGGCGGGGCGAATCGTTCTCGCCGACCGACCTGGTGGCCACGGCGCTGGGCACCTGCATGCTGACGATCATGGGCATCGTTGCGCAGCGCGATGGAATCGATCTGGCCGGCACGCGCGTCAAGGTGACCAAGGAAATGGTCGTCGCGCCGCTGCG
The DNA here is from genome assembly GCA_036509275.1 of Pirellulales bacterium. Classification (GTDB taxonomy): domain Bacteria; phylum Planctomycetota; class Planctomycetia; order Pirellulales; family PNKZ01; genus DATATB01. The sequence goes on from DATCFX010000894.1 coordinate 1,146, forward strand.
CCGCATCGGACGGCTGACGCTCGAGTTCCACGTGCCGGCCCAGCTTTCGGAAGCCGACCAGAACAAGCTGCAAAAGGCCGCGCTGACCTGCCCGGTCCACAAGAGCCTGCATCCGGAGGTCGAAATTCCGGTGGAGTTTCACTTCGGCTCGCAAAAGTGAACAAGAAATAAAAACCACGACGACACGAAGATCACGAAGAAAAGAAAGACGTTGAAAGTTGCACTGGGATCGAACGAAAAATAACTTCTCCGCAAACCCCTCGCCCCTTGCGGGAGAGGGCATGGAGAGGGGCCGGCAAAAACAGAAGTTATTTTTCGTTCGATCCTGAACAGCTGGCCGACCCGACAAACAGTTAAAAGGCTCGTTTGTCCAATACGCATTTCTTTGTGCCCTTCGTGTCTTCGTGGTTAATTCTCCTGGCTGAGACTGCAAAACCGTTTGACCGGAGACTTTCTGCTATGAAAATATCGCTACGCATCGTCTGCGCACTGATTGCCCTGGCGGGTTCCGGTGCTGGGGCGCAGTCGCCGGTGGATACTTCCAGCAAGTTGGAGACGATTTCCACCGAGTTCGGCATGTGCGACGGCCCGGCTTGGGGCGGCGGCTCGTTGTGGGTGCCGGATGTCAAAGGCGGCAAGCTCTACCGCTACTGGCCGACGCCGAAAAAACTCACGGTCGCGCTCGCCGACGCCGGCCGCATTAGTGCCGCGGACTACAACCTGGGCCGGCTGTACCTGGCCGACAATGGCAATGCCCGCATCGCCTGGCTGAAGGATGGAAAGAAGACGCCGCTGGGGCAATTTACTGAAGCCGGCGTCAAGGAAAACAAGCTGCGGCCCAACGACCTGGTCGTCGATAGCCGTGGAGGCGTGTACTTCACGCTCACCGGCCTGGGCAAGGTGATCTACCTGCCGGGCAACGATCCGAGCCAGCCACAGGTTGCCATCAGCGAGATCGACACGCCCAACGGCGTGGCCCTGTCGCCCGACGAGCAAACGCTGTACGTCGCTTCCTACGCGCCGAAAAAGATCTGGGCCTTTCCGGTCACCGCGCCGGGCCAGACTGGCGAGCGCCGCTTGCTGGCCTCGATGGACGATGGCCCCGATAAAGGCGCCGACGGCATGACCATCGATCGGGCCGGCAATGTCTACTGCGCCGGGCCGGCGCATATTTGGATTTGGAACCCTAGCGGCAAGCTGCTGACGAAGCTCGAAACCCCGACGCGGCCGATCAACTGCGCTTTTGGCGACGGCGATATGCACTCGCTGTACATCACCGCTCTGGGCGGGCTGTATCGGCAGCGGATGAACGTGACCGGCATCCCGTCCGAGCCCTCGATGGACCCGGCCGAAGCCGTGCCCGGCGACAAGAACCTGTCGACGGCGCTGCCCCCGGGCGTGAAAGCGGAATTGAACGTGGTGTATGCCAGCTACGGCGATCGGAAGCTGTTGGCGGACGTGGTTATGCCACGGCCCAGTAAGTCGATCCGGCCGGCGATCGTCGTGGTTCACGGCGGCGGCTGGCTCAATGGCGACAAGTCGCGCTTCCGCGCGCTGGCCTTGGGCCTGGCGGCACGCGGCTATGTCACGGCGGCGATCGAATATCGTCTGGCGGGCGAGGCGAAGTTTCCGGCCGCCATCCAAGACTGCAACGCGGCCGTGCGGTTCTTGAGGGCCAACGCCGCGCGCTATCAGCTCGACCCCGACCGCATCGGAGCGGTCGGCGGCTCGGCCGGCGGCCACCTGGTGGGGCTCATGGCGGCCGCTCCCGATGTGCGCGAGTTCCAGGGTAGCGGCGGCAATCCGGACCAGTCGTCGCGTTTGCAGGCGGCCGTCGTCATGGCTGGCCCGATGGAGTTGGCCACCGGGCCGATCGCCGAGCGCTCGCACAAAGGGGCCGGCCGGACTTTTACGATCGACTTCCTGGGCACGACGATCGACGACGACCGGTCGCTGTACGAGCAGGCTTCGCCAATCACCCATTTTTCCAAGAGCACGCCGCCTGTCCTGTTTATGACCGGCGAGTTAGACAAGCCGGAGCGCGACACGCAGGCGATCAAGCGGCTCAAGGAGCTTGGCGTCTGGAGCGAGCAAAAGGTCTACAAGGACGGCAAGCACGGCTGCTGGATGCGGAATCCCTGGTACGACCAGATGCTGGCCGACATGGATGCGTTTTTCCAGGCCCATCTGCATTGAATCCGTGCTGGTGCCCACTAGTGGAACCGCGCCGTAGGGATCCCACGGACCGCAGTCCGTGGGCTTAGGCTCGCTGCTTTCGCGACTGACATTGACCCAGCGGGCTGGTCAACTAAAATGTTGCGACTTATCGGGTTAAATAAAAAACTCAACAGTCGCGGCGGCCACGCTCGGTCGCTCTGCCGGCGTGCTTTGCCATGACATCCAGCGACGAAAGTTCGTCCAGCAGTTCGCCCGGCGTGCATGAAGCTGCTCGCCGTGAAAAGCTGCGCAAACTTTTGGAGCTGGGCATCGATCCCTGGGGCGGCCGCTTCGACGGCCATCAGCCCATCGCCGACATTCGCGGCCGCGAGTCGGAAATCAGCACCTCGCCGCCGGCCGAAGAGGGCCGGCATCCCGAACAGCACGGCCCGCAGGTGCGGGCGGCCGGGCGGATCGTGCTGCACCGCAAAAAGGGGAAGCTCCAGTTCCTCGATCTGCGCGACTGGACCGGACGCATCCAGGTCATGGCCGGCCGGGCACAAGTCGGCGAGGCCGATTGGGCCATGTCCGAATGTTTCGACCTGGGGGATATCATCGGCGTCGACGGCGAGCTGAAGCGCACCAATACCGGCGAGCTGACGATCTTTGCCCGCAAGCTGCACTTCCTCACCAAGAGCCTCGAGCCGCATCCGGAAAAGCATCACGGGCTGACCGATCCCGAGCTGCGGCAGCGGATGCGCTACCTGGATTTGATCTACACCGAAGGCGTGCTCGAGCGATTCCTCAAGCGCACGCAGATCGTGGCCTCGATCCGGCAAACGCTGGCCGGCGAGAGGTTTGTCGAAGTCGAAGGCCCCACGCTGCACTCGATCGCCGGCGGGGCCGCCGCCAAGCCCTTCACGACGCATCACAACGCGCTCGATATGCCGCTGTTTTTGCGGATCGCGCTGGAACTGCACCTCAAGCGGCTGCTGGTCGGCGGCGTCGAGCGGGTGTACGAACTGGGTCGCGTGTACCGCAACGAAGGCATCAGCCCGCGGCATAATCCCGAGTTCACGATGCTCGAGGTCTACCAGGCCTACGGCGATTACCGCAGCATGATGGACCTGACCGAAAACCTGCTGGTCGAGGCGGTGCGGGCCACCGGGCAGCCGCTGACGCTGGCTTGGGGCGAGCGGACGATCGACTTCACGCCGCCATTTGCGCGTCGGACGTACGACGAACTGTTCGAAGAGCACACGGGCATTGCCGCCGCCGACTCCGAGCGGATCAAGAAGCTGGCCGTTGAAATCGGCTTCGAGACGGCCGGCAAGCATCCCGACGTGATCAAGAGCGAAGTCTTCGAAGAGCGCGTCGAAGACCGGCTGGCCGGCCCCGTGTTTGTCATCGACTACCCGGCCAGCATCTGCCCGCTGACCAAGCGCAAGGCTGATAATCCCGACGTGGCCGAGCGGTTCGAGCTGTTCGTGCAAGGCATGGAAGTCGCCAACGCCTACACCGAGCTGAACGACCCCGACCTGCAAGAGAACCTGTTCCGCACGCAACTTGCCGGGCAGAAGGAAGAAGACTCGATGGCCAAGATGGACCACGACTTCATCCGCGCGCTGCGGCACGGCATGCCGCCGGCCGGCGGACTGGGTATCGGCATCGACCGGCTCGTGATGCTCTTGACCAACAGTCAGACGATTCGCGACGTGATTTTGTTTCCGCTTTTAAGGAATTTATGAAGTGTGAATGATGAATGATGAATGGAGGATGTGCGACGGCATGTCCCGCTTGCTCCTCCATTCATCGTTCCGCATTCATCCTTCCGCATTGCCAAGGATGGCCCATGTACAAGTTCCTGCTGTGCTGGCGGTATTTGCGGACCAAATATATCGCCCTGGCGTCGATCATCAGCGTGATGCTGGGCGTGGCCACGATGATCGTGGTCAACAGCGTGATGGCCGGCTTCGCCCACGAAATGCAGGATCGGCTGCACGGCATCCTCTCGGACCTGGTGTTCGAAGCCCATAGCCTCGAGGGCTTTCCCGACACCGAGTGGCACATGCAGCAAATCCGCAACGTGGCCGGCGACGACATTGCCGGCATGACGCCGACGGTTGCGGTGCCGGCCATGCTCAGCTTTCAGTATGGCGGCAATTGGGTCACGCGGCCGGTGCAGTTGATCGGCATCGACGAAAAGACCCAAGGCCAGGTGGGCGATTTCGGCAAGTATTTGCAGCATCCGGCCAACCGCCAGCAGTTGAGCTTTTTGCTGCGCGAAAACGGCTTCGACGATCGCGACCACACTGGCGGCAGCGAAGGCCGGCATCGGCCGGAAATGGCCCGCGCCGGCTGGGGGCATCGCCGCTCGGTGATCGAGCGCCGGCGAATGATTCAAATCGATGGCAAGCCGGCTGGCCAGGAACTGGTGTCGGGCGCCCCGTTCAATTTGCCGGACAGCGACAAATCGGGCGCGTCGGCCCCCGCGGCTGCCGGCGAAGCGAAAACGATCGACCCCTTCGCCATCCGCGAGGCACAGGGCGTCGTTTTCGATCCGCTCAAGGAACAGCATACTGGCCTGGTGATGGGCATCGCCCTGGCCACGTATCGTGATCGGGCTGGCGACGACCGCTTTCTGGTGCTGCCGGGCGACGATATCAAGCTCACCTTCCCCACGGCCGGCACTCCGCCCCGGGCCATCGACGACGCCTTCACCGTGGTGGATTTTTACGAGTGCAAGATGAGCGAATACGACAACAGCTTCGTGTTCATGCCCATCAAAAAGCTGCAAGAACTGCGCGGTATGATCGAGCCCAAGACCGGCCTGCGCTACGCCACGAGCATTCAGATCCGGCTCAAGGACGGGGCCGATGGCAACGTGGTGCGCGACAAGCTCCGGGCCGCGTTTCCGCCCGAGCTGTACTCGATTTCCACTTGGCGCGATAAGCAAGGCGCGCTGCTGGCTGCCGTGCAGATGGAAACGGCCATCCTCAACGTGCTGCTGTTTCTGATCATCGCCGTGGCCGGCTTCGGCATCCTGGCGATCTTCTTCATGATCGTCGTGGAAAAGACGCGCGACATCGGCATCCTCAAGTCGTTGGGTGCCTCGGGCCGTGGCATCATGGGCATCTTCCTAGGCTATGGCTTGAGCCTGGGTCTGGTGGGTTCCGGCGGCGGCTTGGTGCTGGGGCTGCTGTTTGTCGTCTATATCAACCAGATCGCCGACGTGCTGAGCCGCATCACCGGACAGCAGGTGTTCGATCCTTCGATTTATTATTTTTACGCGATTCCCACGATCATCGACCCCGCGACGATCTCCGGCATCGTGTTCGGTGCCCTGGTGATTGCGGTGCTGGCCAGCGTGCTGCCGGCGCGTCGAGCGGCAAGTCTCCATCCAGTCGAGGCCCTGCGCTATGAATGAAATGCGAACCGTCACCGTCGGCAAGGCGTCCGCCGCTCGGCATGCGGTGGGAGCCGCCGCGACCAGTCCGCGATCGGCGACCGCCCGTTTGCAGGCCTTGGCACTGGAAAAGCGCTATCGCAAGGCGCAGGTCGAGATTCCCGTGCTGCGCGGAGTGGATCTGAGCGTGGCCAGCGGCGAATTCCTGGCGATCATCGGCCAGAGCGGGTCGGGCAAGAGCACGCTGCTGCACTTGCTGGGCACGCTCGACGCCCCCGACGCGGGCGAAGTCCACTTCGACGGCCGCCGCATCGACAACCTGCCGGCGGCCAAGCGCGACGCCCTGCGCAACAAGCAGTTCGGCATGATCTTTCAGTTCTACCACCTGCTGCCCGAGCTGAGCGCCCTGGAGAACGTGCTGTCGCCGCTGATGATTGCCGAAGGCCTGCTGGGCTATCGCCGCCGCCGCGCGGCCCACACGGCCAAAGCCACCGAACTGCTGCACCTAGCCGGCCTTTCGCATCGGCTGAAACACAAGCCGCGCGAGCTGTCGGGCGGCGAAATGCAGCGCGCCGCCATCGCCCGGGCACTCATCGCCGAGCCCGACGTGCTGCTGGCCGACGAGCCCACGGGCAACCTCGATCGCGGCACGGGGCAGGAAATCATGCGGCTGCTGCGAGCCTTGAACGCCCAGCGGAGCCTCACTATAGTCATGGTAACGCACGATTTAGCGATTGCCGAACAGGCCGATCGCATCGTGCGCCTGGTCGAAGGCCGGGTCGAGCGGGTCTAGACAGGAATGCGGAAGTAGGAATGATGAATGGGCAGCGGCCTCCCGTTTTTTCATTCATCACTTTTCACTCTTCACTTTTCACTTCTGCCATGTCCTTCAAGGTCTGGATTTCCGGCCGGCTGTACGACAAGCAGGACGCCAAGATCAGCGTCTACGATCACGGCCTGCTGTACGGCGACGGCGTGTTCGAGGGCCTGCGCAGCTACGGCGGCAAGGTCTTTCGGCTGGACGAGCACTTGCGGCGGTTGTGGGAATCGGCCCTGGCCATCCGTCTGCAAATCCCCATCGAGCGCGAGGCGCTGGCCCAGGCGATCGTCGACACGCTGGCCGCCAACAAGATCACCGACGGCTACATCCGGCTGGTCGTGACGCGCGGCGCCGGCACGCTGGGGCTCGATCCCAACCGCACCAGCGATCCGCAAATCATCATCATCGCCGACCATATATCGCTGTATCCGGCCGAGCTGTACGAAAAAGGGCTGGAGATCGTCACCGTCAGCGTGCCGCGCAACCATCCGGCCGCGCTCAGCCCGCGCATCAAGAGCCTCAACTATCTGAACAACATCCTGGCCAAGATCGAAGGCTTGCAGGCCGGTTGCAGCGAGGCGTTGATGCTCAACACCCGGGGCGAAGTGGCCGAGTGTACTGGCGACAACATCTTCCTGGTGCGCGGCGGCCAGTTGCGCACGCCGCCGGTCG
>DATCFX010000895.1:0-4450 GCA_036509275.1 Pirellulales bacterium
GGTTTAGCAGTCAAAGGAAACGGCATTGTCGACGGATTCGGATGATCCTGACGCCCCGGAAAACACTCCTTCTGAAGGTTCCAACGGCGACAACCCGCCCCTGGGCACGCTGGTCGATTTGCCCATCGAAGATGAGCTGAAAAACAGCTATCTGACGTACGCCATGAGCGTGATCGTGAGCCGGGCACTGCCCGACGTGCGCGACGGCCTCAAGCCTTCGCAACGCCGCATCCTGGTGGCCATGAACGACCTGAACCTCACGCCGGGCGCTTCGCGCGTCAAATGCGCCAAAATCTCGGGCGATACCAGCGGCAATTACCACCCGCACGGCGAGAGCGTGATTTATCCGACGCTGGTGCGCATGGCCCAGGAATGGAACATGCGTCACGTGCTGGTGGATAAGCAGGGCAATTTCGGTTCGATTGCCGGTCTGCCGCCGGCGGCCATGCGATATACCGAAGCGCGCATGTCGCCGGTCGCGGCCACGATGATGGAGGACCTCAAGCTCGACACGGTGGACTTCGTGCCCACCTACGACGAGCGGCACACCGAGCCGGCCGTGCTGCCGTCGAAGTTCCCTAACCTCGTGGTCAACGGCGCCAATGGCATCGCGGTGGGCATGGCCACGAGTATTCCGCCGCACAATCTGCGCGAAGTCTGCGACGCGATCCTGAAGGTCATCGACGAGCCGAACGTGTCGATCGACGAGTTGCTCGAGATCGTGCCTGGTCCGGACTTCCCCACCGGCGGCATCGTCTGCGGACGCAGCGGCATTCGCAAGGGCTACCACACCGGCCGCGGCACCATTACGCTGCGCGCCCGGGCCCATATCGAGGACATGGAGAAAAACCGGCAGCGGATCGTCGTCACCGAGATCCCCTACCAGCAGGCCCGCGACCGGATCGAAGAGCGGATCGCGCAGCTGGTGAACGAGGACCGCATCAAGGGCATTTCGGCCATCCGCAACGAGAGCGATCTGAAAGAGCCGGTGCGGCTGATTCTGGAGATCAAGCGCGACGCCGACGCCGAGATCGTACTGAACCAGTTGTATCAGTTCTCGCCGTTGCAGGACACGTTCTCGCTCATTTTCCTGGCGCTGGTGGACGGCAAGCCGCGCACGCTCACGTTCAAGGAACTGTTGCAGGAGTTCGTGCGGCACCGGGCGATCGTGATTCGCCGGCGCACGCAGTTTTTGCTGGCCCGGGCCCGGCAGCGGAAGCACACGGTCGAGGGCCTGCTACTGGCGCATGCGAACATCGACGAAGTGATCCGCGTGATCCGCTCGTCGACGACGCAGCCCGAGGCCAAGGCCCGGCTGATGGGCATCGAGTGCCCCGCCGCGCTCATGCGGCGGGCGCTGGGCGAGGCCGGCTTTGCCAATTTCATCTCCGAACGCGGCGACCGCGAAAGCTACACGCTCACCGCCGTGCAGTCCGACGCGATTCTGCGGATGACGCTCGGGCAGTTGGTGAACCTGGAGCAGGAGAAGCTCGCTGGCGAATATCACAAGCTGCTGGAGGAAATCACCGAGTACCTGCGCATTCTCTCCGACCCGGCCAATATCCTGGCGATCATCCGCGATGATCTGGCCGAGCTGAAAAAGAAGTACAGCGACGCGCGACGCACCGAGATCAGCGGCGAGGAAGTGGGCACCATCGACCTCGAAGACCTGATCACCGAAGAAAACATGGTGGTCACGATCAGCCACCAGGGCTATATCAAGCGCACCGCGGCCAGCACGTATCGGGCCCAGCGCCGCGGCGGCAAGGGGCTCAAAGGCGCGCAGGCCGAAGAAGAAGACCCGATCGAGCACCTGTTCCTGGCCAGCACGCACGACTATCTGCTGGTGTTCACCAACCGCGGCAAGGTGTACTGGATCAAGGTCTACGACCTGCCGCAACTGGCCCGCGAGAGCCGCGGCCGGGCGATCGTCAACCTGCTGAACTTTGCCGAGGGCGAAAAGATCGCCGACTGTCGGGCAGTGCGGGATTTTTCGCTGCCGGACCATTACCTGCTGATGGCCACGCGCAGCGGCACCGTGAAGAAGACGCCGCTGGAGCAATACAGCCGGCCGCTCAAGGGTGGGATCATCGCCATCAAGCTCCGCGAGGACGACGAGTTGGTGGACGTCGTGGTCACCAAGCCCGGCGACGAAGTCATGCTGGTTACGACCAAGGGCATGGCCATCCGCTTCAACCAGTCGGATGCCCGGCCGATGGGCCGCAACACCAGCGGCGTCAAAGGCATTCGGCTCACTGCCGGCGATCACTTGGTGGGCATGGTCGTGGCCAATCCCGAGGCGACCTTGCTCACAGCCTGCGAAAACGGCTACGGCAAGCGCACGCCGTTTGGTGCGGGCAGCCCGGTGTCGGGCGGTGAACTTCCTGAAGAAGGTGCGGACGACGCGGCCATCGAAAGCGAAGCGGCCATCGAAGCCGAGGCGGCCTCCGCCGACGCACTGCCGCCCGAGGGCGAGGACGACGGCGACGAAGCGAGCAGTTCGCATCGCTACCGCACCCAGCGCCGCGGCGGCAAAGGCGTCCGCGACATCAAGACCACCAAGCGCAACGGTCCGGTGATCGGGATCGCCGCGGTTTCCGACGACGACGAGTTGCTGATGATTACGGCGCGCGGCAAGCTGCAGCGAATTGCCGCCGGCGAGGTGAGCTTGATCGGCCGCAACACGCAGGGCGTGCGGATCATGAGCATGGACGAGGCCGACACGCTGGCGGCCATTGTTCGCGTGCCACGCGACGATGCGGCGGTCAAGGAGGAAGAGGGCGCCGATGAGGTGCTTGGTGCCGAAAGCCAACCCGCTCCGCCGCCACCCGCAGCCGAACCGCAATAGGTGACCCATGACGCTCACAGGGCAGGCAGCGACGGGCAGCGTTGGCATACGTATCATCCGCCGCATTCGCTGCTCCCCATCTTGCGCGGTGCTCGCGTGAGGGCGGCGATTACCGGCATCACCGGTTTCGCCGGTCAGTATCTGGCCGAGCACCTGTTGCAAGCGGGCGACCAGGTGCTGGGCTTCAATCGCTCCGGTACCTGGCCCGAGCATACGCTCGCGCGTGTCGAAGCCGAGGCTCCGCTGTTTCCCTGGGACGTGACGCAGCCGGCCTTGGCCAAGCTGGCCTACGAGCCGCTGCGGACGTTTGCGCCCGAGCTGATCTTTCACCTGGCGGCGATCAGCGTTCCGGAGGAGTGCGGACCGCATTTACCGGCTGGCCCGGCGGCGGCCGTCAATGTGGGCGGAACGGCGGCCGTGCTGGAAATGGCGGCCGGCTTGCCCCGGCCGCCCCGCGTGCTGTTCATCAGCACCAGTCATGTTTACGACCCGCTGACGGCAGCCGGCGACCCCGTGAGCGAATCCGCCCCGATCAAACCCAAGAACGGTTACGGCTGGAGCAAGTCGCTGGCCGAAACGGTCATCGGCTGGTTCACGCGTGACTCGGGCTTGGACGTGCTGATCGCCCGCTCGTTCCAGCATACGGGCCCACGGCAGCACGAGCAGATGATGCTGCCGCAATGGGCCCAGCAATTTGCCCAACCGGGCGGCCGGCCGGTCGAGGTTTTTAATCGCTCGACGCGCATTGACTTGTCCGACGTGCGCGACATTGTGCGAGCCTACCGGCTGCTGGCCCTGGCCGGCGAACCGGGCGGGCTTTACAACGTCGGTAGCGGCCGGGCCTGCCAGACGGGCGAAGTCTTGGCCATGCTCCAACGCATCGCCGACCCCCGCCGGCCGATCCGCGAACGGCATCCCGGCGCGCGGGCCGACGCCGTGGCCGATATCGGCCGGCTGGTAGCCGCCACCGGTTGGCAGCCGCGGATCTCGCTCGAGCAATGCGTGGCGGATACATTCGAGTTCTGGCAGAAGCACGAAGCAACGCGGAAGTCAGAATGCTGAATGATGAATGGGGGAGCTGGCGCCAGCTCCGTCTTCCATTCATCATTCATCATTCATCATTCATCATTCATCATTTTTTTCTCACTTATGCAAATCGCCGTCATCGGTACCGGCTACGTCGGCCTCGTCACCGGCACTTGTTTTGCCGAGACCGGCAATGACGTGATCTGCGTCGACGTCGACCGGCGCAAGATCGAGCTGCTCGAGCAGGGCCAGGTGCCGATCTACGAGCCGGGCCTGGCCGAACTGGTGACGCGCAACGCCGAACTGGGGCGTCTGCACTTCACCACCGATCTGGCCGCCGCCGTCGGGCCGGCGCAGTTGGTGTTCCTGGCCATCGGCACGCCCAGCGCCGACGATGGCTCGGCCGATCTGTCGAACCTCTGGACCGTGATCGACAGCCTGGCCGGCTTGCTGGCCGAAGGGGTCATCGTCGTTACCAAGAGCACGGTGCCCGTGGGGACCAACGCGCGCGTCTTCCAGCGTTTGCACGAACTGACCGGCCGCGAGTTCGACGTGGTGAGTAATCCGGAATTTCTC
>DATCFX010000896.1:0-2067 GCA_036509275.1 Pirellulales bacterium
CGGCGGGCGGTCGAGCCGCCGGCAGACTTCGACCAGCGGTTCGGCCAGGTTGTCGGGCAGCACGTGTACCGGCGGCTGACCGATCTGGTTGACGTAGGCCGATGCCAGGAATCCCAGCCGCACGTAATACAGCCGCAGCCAGGCGAGTTCTTCGGCCGGATCATCCGGCGGCGACCAGGCTGGAATCGTCAGCCTTTGCACACGGTCGCGAAACGCGGGATCGTAAAGCAGGCTCGGCAAATCACGCCCAAGCTGATCGAGCGCCGCCAACGGATGCCCTGGCGGAAAACCCTGCAACGGGTCGCGCTGGGGCAGAAAACCATGTTCGATGAACGATTGCGACAGCATGCGTGTTGATCCCTCCATGCAATTCTACGCATGTCCGCTGGCAAAAAAGCCGCCACGGACCGCAGTCCGGTGGCCTTGCGGGGGGCGGTCAATCCGTGCTCGGCGCGCCGGGCTTGGCCAATTGAAATCCGCAGCGGCGAAAGCAACTGCGGGCCGTACGGCTGGTGAAGAACGCCAGCAGGCTGGCGGCTTCGGCGCGCTTGCGCCCGCTGCGCAACACGCCGCCGACATACTGGGTGCAGGCCTGCCGGGTTGATGCCCGAAACAACACCTGGAATGGTTCGTTGCCGACCGGTTCGCTGCCGAATGCCAGACCCACGTCTGCGTGGCCGGTGTGTAGCGCGGCGAGCACGGCGCTGGAATTGTCGACCTGCACGACTCGCGGCAGCAGCGATTCGTAAATTCCGAGGTGTTCCAAATACGCGCGGCTCATTTTTCCCAACGGGCAGAGTGGATCGGCCAGCGCCAGCCGCCGGACGTCGGCCTTGAACAGATCCTCCGGCTTGTGGACCGGGAGCCGGCGGCCCGGCGCCGTGACAACGGCCAGCCCAGTTTTGGCCAGCAACAACTGAGACCCCGGCTCTAAGATGCCCGACTGCTCGAGCCGCTTGAGCTGCGCAGCGTCGGCCGCGAGAAACAAATCGGCAGCCATGCCGCCGAGCAGATAATCGGCCAGTTCGTTGGTGGCGCCGTAGACGGCCCGCACGGCAATGCTCGGCTGGCGCAATGCGTACTCGGTGAGGATTTGGCCGACCGCCTCTTGCAGGCTGACGGCGGCCACCAGGTGGACGCAATCGGTTTCGTGCGGCAGGTGCAGCGCGCGGCGCAGCGCGCCGGCGGCCTGGTCGGCCATCTCGGACTGCAAGGCGTTAAAAAAATTGACCGCTTGCCGGCCGGCCGTCGTCAGCCGGGCACCACCGCCTTGCTTGCCGCCGACCGCGGCTTCGACCAGGGGAGACTCGGCCGCCTGGTTGATCTCCTGCACTAGGACCCAGGCATGGCGGTAGGACATGCCCATTTCGCGCGCCGCGGCAGTGATGCTGTTGGTGTGGTCGATGGCCACCAGCAGTTCGGCGCGTCCCTTGCCGAGCACGGTCGCGCCGGACCGCTCCATCCAGATGCGCATGCCCAGCGTCCAATCGCGCGGCCACTCAAACGGTTTTTCGTCCACGAGTTAAAACCTCGGCGAATGAAGGAATCACCCCAGGACACCAGATTGAGGATTGAAACAATTTTGGGTACAAAAGCCTATAAAGGAACTGGCGGTTTCTGTCCCAATGATGTCGGCCAGATGCCAGTTCGAGAGGCGCGATGCCTTCATAGGGATATGTAAATGGCAGCCCAACGACGCCTGGCAAGGCTACTGCAACTCGCTTCATTGATCGAGTCCGGCGCGGGTTTGAGCGTGCGGCAAATTGCGGAATCGTACCGTGTCAGCCGCAGGACGATCCTACGCGACGTACGGGCTCTGCAGGCGGCCGGTATGTCCATCGAGACCCGGGGCATTGAGGGCGGCTACCGATTATTCGGGGCGAGTGTCCATCCGGTCCCGCTTACCAACGACGAGGCGGTAGCGATTCTGCTGGCTGCCGCACCGCTGTGCAATTCGGAGCCATTGTCGGGACCCTTGCAACGGGCGATCGCCAGAATCCTCAGGCAAGTCAGCCCGGCGCATCGCGAGGAGTTGTCCAGGATCGTCTATGCCTGTACGCAATCTCC
>DATCFX010000897.1:0-12141 GCA_036509275.1 Pirellulales bacterium
AGACGCACCAATTGCCGGACGTGGTGCGTCTCGCTGCGCTCGACACACCCTACCGCTTTGGGAAGCAGGCTTTATAGGCAAAGCCCCCGCAAGGGGAGAGGGGTTGCGGAGAAGTTATTTTCCGGTCGATCCTTACAACCGGCAGAATCGAGCGGCGTGAGGGATCGTCCGGACGTATCGAAGGCGTCGATTTTAGCGGAACTCAATACAACGGTGACGACGGGCTGGGCAAAAAAAGGAGCATCATCTGCTCGGCACCCCTGGTTCGACTGAACTATGTTTGAAAGCCTCCGCAAAGACCTCCTGCCGTCCTGCCGAGCCGACGCGACTGTTGCCCGCCGCTTAGATTCATTCCTTCCGCCCCAATCAATCCTCAGTCATTGCGCGCCCCTGCCATGGTCCATACCAACAGCACGAGTCTAGAATCGCCCGCCACGGCTCCGGTCGTGTCCGGCGGCCAGCCTAAGTCGCCCAATGCCGCGCTGTCGGATGCCATCCGCGACGTGAAGAAGTCGAAGATCCTGATTGTCGATGACGAACCGATCAACGTGAAAATCGTGCGCAAGTACCTGAGTCTGGAAGGCTATCAGAATCTGGTTTCCACGAACGAACCGCGCGAAGCCGTGCAGATGGTCATCGACGAGGAACCGGACGCCGTGCTGCTGGATATCATGATGCCGCGCGTCAGCGGGCTGGACATCCTGGCCACGCTGCGCGCGGATGCCCGCTGGCTGCACCTGCCGATCGTGATCCTGACGGCTGCCAGCGATCTGGACACGAAGCGTAAGGCGCTGGAGTTGGGAGCCAGCGATTTTCTGGGCAAGCCGCTGGATCAAACCGAGCTGATGCCCCGCATCCGCAATGTGCTAACGGTCAAGCAGCATTACGACAGCTTGCGCAATTATTCGCAGGAGCTGGAAGCCGCGGTCTTGAAGCGGACCGCCGAGCTGGCCCGCTCGCGGCAGGAAGTCATCCATTGCCTGGCTCGCGCTTCGGAATTCCGCGATGACCACACTGGCAAGCACGTATTGCGCGTGGGCCGTTACGCGCGGCTGATTGCCGCCGAGTTGGGATGGCAGGGCGAACGCCTGGACATGCTCGAGCAAGCCGCCCAATTGCACGACATCGGCAAGATCGGCATCCCCGATGCCATTTTGATGAAGCCCGGCAAGCTCACGACCGAAGAATTCGAGACGATGAAGAAGCATAGCGCCTACGGGAAGAGCATTACCGTGACGCTGCCGGAGCATGAGCAGAACGTGCTCAAAGAGCATACGGAGCTGGGTTCGCGTCTGCTGGAAACCAGCGAGTCGCCGATTCTGGCCCTGGCCGGCATCGTGGCGATCAGCCATCACGAGCGGTGGGACGGCACCGGCTACCCACTGGGACTGGCCGGCGAAGCCATTCCGATCGAGGGCCGGATCACGGCGGTGGCCGACGTATTCGATGCTCTCAGCAGCAAGCGGCCCTACAAGCCCGCTTTCGAGTTGTCGAAATGCTTCGAACTGCTCGAGGAGGGGCGCGGGACGCAGTTCGATTCGCGTATCTTGGATGCCTTCTTCCGTGCCAGCGGAGAAATCATCCGCACGCAGATGCAATATGGCGACTGCGCTTGAGGCCCGCCCTGACCCGGTAGTGGAATTTCGTAAGAATTCCAAAACGCCGGTGGATGATCGGTCGGAATTCTCAGGACGAGAACCCAGGAAGTCTCACAACTTCCGCTACCGATTAGCGTGTGACAATCGTGCGGGCCAGTTGCTCGAGTCGGACGATCGAGGCTTCGATCGCGTAGGACCGGCCTTGGCGGGCAAACTGTTCCAACTGCTGCGCCGGCTGCGTCAAGGCCGGGAAACCTGCCGACCCACCGGCGCCATTCAGCCAGTGAGCCAAGGCCACCAGTTCCGGAAGATCCTCGGCGGCCCACGCGGCCCGCATCGCCACCAGCTTTTCGCCCAAACGCTGGACGAATTCGACGACGATTTCGCGGAAATCCTCGTCGTCGGTCGGCAACGTCGAGACCAGCGCATGCGGCTCAACAGCCGACGCCGAGGCGGGCACCTTCGTTGCCGCCGGTGCTGCTACGGGGGCCGGGGCTGGCCGTGGGGCTGCCGGCCCGATCGGCTGCTTGTCGCCCAGCCCCAGGGCGGCGGCCACCGCGGCCAGCAATTGCTTCTGCGTGATCGGCTTGGAAACGTAGCCCGAGCAGCCGGCCTGCCTGCATTTCTCCTCATCGCCTTTCATGGCATTGGCCGTGAGCGCGATAATCGGAACTTGCAGGCCGCGGGCGCGGAGCTGCCCGACAGCCGTGTAGCCGTCCATGATGGGCATTTGCATGTCCATCAGAATCAGGTCAAACGGCTCTGCCAAGGCAATCTCCACGGCTTGCTGACCGTTCTCGGCCTGCACGATTTTGGCGCCCAGGTGCTCGAGAATCACGCGGATCAACTTCCGATTCGTTTCGCCGTCGTCGACCACCAACACGCGATGATCGAGCGCCAACGGCCCGGCCGCCGAGTTCGCCGACGGTTTGGCGACCCGCTGCTCGCGCGTTTCGAGCCGCAGCGTCTGCTCGGGCTGACCGACGGGGATGGCGAACGTGAACGTCGTGCCGCGGCCCGCTTCGCTGTCGACCGTGATCTGGCCCCCCAGCGCTTCGGCCAACCGCCGGCTGATGGCCAGCCCCAGGCCGGTGCCGCCGAACTGCCGGGTGATGGAAGAATCGGCTTGCGTGAACGCGTCGAAGATGGTCTCCAGTTTGTCGGCCGCAATGCCAATGCCCGAGTCGATGACCCGCATCACCAGCAGCGGCTCCGCACCGGCGGGCCGATCGAGTCGGGCGGCAATCCGCACGCCTCCCGTGGCGGTGAACTTAATGGCATTGCCGGCGAGGTTGACCAACACCTGGCGCAGTCGGGTAGGATCGCTGCGAATGGTCTGCGGCAGCGGACTCTCGAATACGGCGGCTAATTGCAGCCCCTTCTCGTCGGCCTTGGACCGCAGCATCAGGCAAACTTCTTCGATGAGGTTGCCCGGCGAGCAATCCACGGTTTCGACGCTCAACTTGCCCGCGTCGATCTTCGACAGGTCGAGGATATCGTTGATCAGCGCCAGCAGGTGTTCGCCGCTGCTGCGGATGATTTCCAGCCATTCCATCCGTTCGGCTTCGTCGCCGGCGGCGCCGCGGCGCAGTAGATCGGCAAAACCGATGATGCCGTTGAGCGGCGTGCGGATCTCGTGGCTCATATTGGCCAGGAACGACGCCCGGGCCCGATTGGCCGACTCGGCGCGGATCGAGACTTCTTCCAATTCGATGGTCCGCTCGCGCACGCTCCGCTCGAGGTCCTCGGCCGAGCGGCGCAAGCTCTGTTCGGCCCGCTTGCTCTCGGTGATGTCGTAGGCAATGCCTTGCAGAAACAGCGGGCGCCCTTGGTCATCGCGCACGACGCGCGCTTCGCCGTGGACCCAGACTTCGCGATTGTCACGCGAGATGAAGCGGTACTCGGAGCGGAAGTTGACGCCCGACGAGCAGGTCCGCGCAAACTCGGCTCCCCACCGCGGGCGATCGTCGGGATGCAGTTGCCGATACCACAAAAACGGATCACCCAGCCATTCCGCCTGCGTGAAGCCCAACATCGTTTCGATATGCGGGCTGACGTAGATTTCGTTCTCTTCCTGTTGGCCGTCGAGCGAGGCCATGAACGTAATGGCCGGAATCTGTTCGACCAGCGTGCGATACCGGGCCTCGGTCTGCCGGAGTCGGTCGACCGCGACGGTCGAGGCGGCGGCTGCGCCCTGGCCGGCGCTGGCAGGCTGGTCGCTGCTGCGTTTGCCGCGTGGCGCCGAGAGCACGGCGCTCGGAGCCGGCGCGGGCTCGAATTCTTGCACCAACTGCTTCAATAACGCTTCGGCTTCTTGCAGCGAACGGGGCTCTGCCAGCATCCCGCCACCGGCGCCGTTGTGCTTCCGTTCCATCGAGCAAACGCTCCATCCCTGGCAGCGGTTGTAGCGGAAGTCGTGAGACTTCCGACCAATGTGTCGTCGCGGAAGTCGCAAGACTTCCGATGGATCCACTCGCAAGCTGCGGAATTCTCACGTTCTTCCGCAATTGGGCCGCGAATCATCCGACCCTGAGCCAGCGTTTTATCCCAGAAAACTCCCGCAATGTCAGCGGCAGTTTGGCACGTCTTTCGTCTTTAGACGGCAGAATCCGGCTGCACGCCGAACATCGGCACGTGCCGGGCTTGGATCTCGCGGCCCGGGCCTAAATACATGTGTACGCCGCAGGGCAAGCAGGGGTCGAAGCTGCGGACCGTGCGCAGGATGTCGATGCCTTTGAAGTTGTCCTGGTCGCTCTCCTCGAAAATCGGCGTGTTTTGCACGGCATCTTCATAGGGGCCCGGCACGCCGTCGGCATCGCGCGGGCTGGCGTTCCAGCAAGTGGGTGGGTAGGGGTGATAGTTGGCGATCTTGCCGTCGCGGATCACGACGTGGTGCGATAGCACGCCGCGCACGGCTTCGTGAAAGCCGCAGCCAATGGCCTCTTCCGGCACGCTGTAATCGGTCGAGGTGGCCAGCCGGCCGGCATGCACTTCCTCCAGGGCCCGCTCGACAAAGTAGAGTGCCGCAGCGGCCGCGTAAGCCTGAAAATACGTGCGTGCCCGATTGCGCTCGAGCGTATTGCTCCACTGCGGAATCTTCCATTCCAACTCGACGTCGGGCAGGTTCACGGTCTTGGGCAGGTAGATTTTCACGCTCTGGCCGGTGGCTTTGATGTAGCCGAAGTCCACTTTTCCGGCCAGCGCCGTCGTCCAGAACCGGGCCAGCGGGCCGCCGCCGGTATCCAGGGCCAGCAGCTTGTCGCTGCGCCGGTCGTGCCAGCGTGGCGACATGACCCAGGTGTACTTGCCGGCGAAGTCGCGCTTTTGCGGCTGGGGCGTCGTGGTCTGGTTCCAGGGATGCCGCTGATCGACCGGGTTGCCCAGTGGATCCTGCTTGACGAACGTCTCCTGGTTCTGCCACTCGTCGTAGAACGAGCTGCCGAGCATGATCCGCAGGCCCAGGTTGATGTCCACCAGGTCGGTCGTCACCAACTTGCCGTCGACCACCACGCCGGGCGTGACGTACATCGCCCGGCCCCAGTCGGTCATGGTCTCGTAGCGGTAGTCGCAGACTTCGGGATTATTGAACGATCCCCAGCAGCCGAGCAGAATGCGGCGGCGGCCGACCTCGTGATAGCCCGGCAGGGCTTCGTAGAAGAAGTCGAACAGGTCGTCGTGCAACGGCACGACGCGTTTCATGAACTCGACGTATTTTAATAATCGAACGAGATAATCGTTGAACAGTTGCACGCTGGGCGCCGTGCCCACCCCGCCGGGATACAACGTCGAGGGGTGTACGTGCCGGCCTTCCATCAGGCAGAACATTTCGCGAGTCAGGCGGCTCATCTCCAGGGCCTTGAGATAAAAATCACCGGCGAAAGGATTCAGTGCCCGCATGATGTCGGCGATCGTGCGGTAGCCGTGCAAGCCGGCGTGGGGGGCCGCGGTCTTTTCGGCCTTGGCCATGACGCTGGGGTTTGTCTGGCTGACCATCCGCTCGCAATAGTCGACGCCGACGAGATTGTCCTGGTACAGGTTATGGTCGAACATGTACTCGGCAGCTTCGCCCAGATTGATGATCCATTCGGCCAGCGCCGGCGGATGCATGCCGAAGGCCATGTTCTGCGCGTAGCAGGCGCAGGTGGCGTGGTTGTCGCCGCAGATGCCGCAAATCCGGCTGGTGATGAAATGCGCATCGCGGGGATCCTTGCCGCGCATGAAGACGCTATAGCCGCGAAAAATCGACGACGTGCTATAGCACTCGGCCACGCGGCGCGCGGCGAAGTCGATCTTGGTGTGAATGCCCAAACTGCCCACCACGCGCGTGATGGGGTCCCAGGACATTTCGACGAGCTGCTTGGCGCCAGCGGTCTTTTTTTTCTCGGCGGTACTAATGACGTTTCCCCTTGATGGCTTAATTGACCACTTCGGCCGCCGCTTCGCCGTGTTCGCCCTTGCGGCGCCAATGCGGTTCGCGATTCAGCGAAGCCCGGGTAAAGTTCCGCAATGCCCGCACCGTGCGGCCGTACATCAGCACGGCGGTCGTCGAGAGCTGCGCACCGGGCGGCTCTTCCAGAAACGGCATGAACTTGTCGGGAAAGCCCGGCATCGTGCAGCCGATGCACACGCCGCCCACGTTCGGGCAGCCGCCGATGCCGTTGATCCAGCCGCGCTTGCCGACGTTGCAGTGGACGACCGGCCCCCAGCATCCGAGCTTGACGATGCACTTAGTCGAGCCTGCCTCGCGATGGCCGGCAAAGTCGGCCTGTTCGTAGTAGCCGCCGCGGTCGCAGCCCTCGTGTACCGTATTGCCAAACAACCAGGTGGGCCGCAATTGCTCGTCGAGCGAGATCATCGGCGCTCGGCCGGCCGCCTGGTTGAGCAGGTACAACACGACTTCCATAAAGTTGTCAGGCTGCACCGGGCAGCCCGGCACGCACACAATCGGGATGCCGGCCGAGCTTTTCCAATCCCAGCCCAGATAGTCGGCCAGCCCCATGCAGCCGGTCGGATTGCCGGCCATGGCATGGATGCCGCCGTACGTAGCGCAGGTGCCGCAGGCCACGACGGCCCAGGCGTGCGGAACGAGTTGATCGATCCACTGGCAGGTGGGAATCGGCTGGCCGGTCTCGTGGTCGTTGCCGAAACCGGCCCAATAGCCTTCGGCCTTGTTGTTTTCGTTGGGAATCGAGCCTTCGACCACCAGCACAAACGGCCCGAGCTTGCCTGCGGCCGCCTGGTAGAACGGCTTCATAAAGTCTTCGCCGACTTCGAAGGCGAGCACCGGGTGGTGCAGTGTGACGGCCGGCAAGCCGGGGATCGCGCCGCGCACGATATCTTCGATGCTCGGTTGCGTGGCGGCCGTGATCGCGATGGAATCGCCATCGCAGCCCAAGCCCGCCGTGATCCACAAAATCGTGACGGCGGGGACAGCCGGCTGATGCTGAGTTGACTGTCCGTACAACGCGGCTCGTTCCATGAGCGGCCAACCTTTTTTTGTGATCGACGGAAGCAAACCATTGAAATCAATGCCTTTGCGCGTCCGTCAAGACCGGTTGCGGTTATATCGCAGCCGGAGCAAATCCGCAAGCTAAGTCCAGCGGGATCGTGGCTGAAGATGTTGGGAACCCAGCCCGCCTCGGCCCCCGCTCCGCCGGACGCGACGCAGTCGTTTCGCCCCCTTTGGAATCCAGGCATCCAAAGCTAGGATTGCCGGGGTCGTGGTCGGCCGTTTCGTTGAGTGTCTTGCCATCGAGTCTGCTCTTGAGCGTCAGTGCCGAAAAGCCGGACGAGGATACTCCGGCAGGGTTCGCGTTCGGCCTGGCGGCCTATGGCTTGTGGGGCGTCATCCCGCTCTTCATCCGGCTGCTCGATGGAGTTCCGCTGCTGGCCATTCTGGCGCATCGCGCGTGGTGGTCATTTGTAATCCTGCTGCCGACGATTTTGGCGTGCAAGCAGGGCGGCGCCGTACGGACCGTGTTGGCGAATCGTCGGGCGACTCGGTTGCTCTTGGCCAGCGCCCTGCTGATCGCGATCAATTGGTGTACGTACATCTACGCCGTCAGCATTCAGCAGGTCGTGCAAGCCGGCATGGGCTACTTCATCACGCCCCTGGCCAATGTGCTCCTGGGCGTGTTGGTGCTCGGCGAACGGCTGCGGGCGCTGCAAATCGTCGCGCTGGCGGCGGCGGCCGCGGGAGTGGTCGTGCTCACGCTACACGGCGGCGAGGTGCCGTGGATTGCTCTGACGCTGGTGGCGTCGTTTTCGCTCTATGGCCTGGTGCGAAAAGTCGTCGCCGCCGACGCCTTGGTGGGACTATTCGTCGAGACGCTGTTTCTCGCACCGGTGGCGCTGGTGTACTTGGGATATGTAAACCTCGTCGGCACGAGGACGTCGCCCGCCTTCGACTGGCAACGCGACTGGCTCCTTCTGGCCACCGGCCCGATCACGACGGTGCCGCTGGTGTGCTTCGCCGCTGCGGCCCGAGGGTTGCGCATGACCACGCTGGGCTTCTTGCAATTCCTGACGCCGACGATGCAGGTCGGCGTGGCGCTGCTCGTGTTTGGCGAGCCCTTTACCGCCAGCCACCGGCTGGCCTTTCCATTGATCTGGATGGCCGTGGCGATCTATGTCACCGACGCCATCCGCGCGGTTCGCCGCCGATAGCGCTCCGAGCACGGGCCGGGGCGCCCCATCGTGCTCAAAAGTTCCACTTTGGTTCCCAACTCGGCGAGTGCGCCGCCTTCATGTAGGCAGCGGCTTTCGCGGCCACGTCGGGATGCTCCGCCGCGACGTTCGTCGACTCGCTCGGGTCGCGGGCCAGATTGTACAGCTCGGGCGTCGAATCGGGCGATTTCTTCTGATGATTGCGCACCGCTTTCCAGTTCCCAAACCGCACCGCCTGGGCACGGCCGCCGCTCAGATACTCCCAGTACAGATACTCATGGTGCTTTTGTCCCGGCTCGTTGAGCAGGGTGGGCGCAATGCTCAAGCCGTCGATGTCGGCCGGCGGCTTCGTCCCCGCGATGTCGCACAACGTCGGCAGGATGTCCCAATACGCTCCGACCAGGTCGCTGGTCGTGCCGGCCTGGATGTGCCCGGGCCAGCGGGCGATGAACGGCGTGCGGATGCCGCCTTCGTACAAATCTTGCTTGTAACCGCGCAGGTTGCCATTACTGCGGAAGAACTCGGGATCGGTCCCTGCCACAGGAAACACGGCGCCATTGTCACTGCCGAAAAACACCAGCGTCTTGTCGTCCAGGCCCTGCTTTTTGAGCTCCGCCATCAGCCGGCCGATGTCGCGGTCCATGCGCGTGATCATGGCGGCATAGGCGGCCCGGGGCGTGTCGTGATTGGCATAATGCTTGGACGTGGTCAGCGGCGTCTCGGGCCACTGGCCGCGGTACTGGGCCAGCGAATCGTCGGGCACTTGCAGCGAAAGGTGCGGGATCGTAAAGGCCACGTAGAGAAAAAACGGCTCGCGCCGGTGCTCGTCCACCCAAGTGAGCGCGTCCTCGGCCATCAGATCGTGCGAATAGACCTTGCCGGACGGCGCGATCACGCCCTTCTGGCCGTACGAATAGTCGGCGTTGCCCGCCAGCGGCTGCTGCTGATCGTCGCGCCACAGGTAAGGCGGATAATAAGTGTGGGCCATGCCTTGGCAGAGATAGCCGAAGTGATGATCGAAGCCGAAATCCAGCGGACTGCTATGATCCACCGGCATGCCGAGCCCCCACTTGCCCACGATGGCCGTGGCGTAGCCAGCGCTTTTCAGCAGCTGCGCCACGGTGACGGTTCCCGGCTGCATGGGGTGCTGGCCTTCGGTGCCCACCTCGCGCCGCATGTTGTCGCGGACGGTGGCATGGCCCAGGTGCTTGCCGGTCATCAGCGTGCAGCGACTAGGCGCGCAGACCGCGGCGCCGCAGTAAAAATTGGTAAACCGCATTCCCTCGGCGGCCATGCGGTCGAGATGCGGCGTCTTGATCTTCGTCTGACCGTAGCAGCCGAGGTCGCCGTAGCCGAGATCATCGGCAAGTATGAACACGATATTGGGTTTCGGCGTGGCGGCCAGTGCGGCACCGGTGCAGGCGGCCAGGACGACCGCGGCGATCACGAACAGTTTCATAAAAGATGCTCCTTCGGGGCAGGCAAGCGAGGCGGGCCAGACCCATCCTACCCGGCATTTGCGGCCATTTCGAGATGGCGACCAATCACCGGCGTCGAGCAGTCGGCCAGGCGGACGAGCACTGTTGCACACGTTGCGTAGCGAGGGTCGGCCCAAGACACTCAAACCGAAAAACTAGCTGCATCCCCGTTTCGACATCCCCGTTCGTCCACCCCCTGCGGCGAGCGGCAGCGCCAAACGGGTTGCCAATTCCAATCCGGAGGCCAGAATGGCTTAATTGGGCCGGAAAGAACAAAGCCGCTCGCGTTCAGATGAGGGAAAGTGATGCGACCTAGCCGTGGCGAAAAGCGACCTGGGATCGACCGAAAAATAACTTCCGGTTTTCCCGGCCCCTCACCCTGCCCTCTCCCGCAAGGGGAGAGGGGTTGCGGAGAAGTTATTTTTCGGTCGATCCCTGGTGATACCAGGCCTCTCAGCGATTGGCATTGCAAGACCGGGCAGGCCGCCCGGCCGGGCTCCGGCGGAGGCGGTCCTTGGACGTCGAAAATCTCTCCCTCGAAAACACTCAATGTTGCTGCCTTGCTCCTGGGTTTGATCGTGGGCGCCGGCAGCGCAGACGCCGCCCCGCGGGCAGCCACGCCTGTCACCATCGTGGCTTTTGGCGACTCGACGACGGCCGTGCGTGGTTCAACGAAGATCTATGCCGCCATCCTTCAAGAGGAGCTGCGCCAAGTGCGCGTGGTTAATGCCGGCGTCGGTGGGAACACAACGGAGATGGCTCGCCGACGGTTTGAGGCGGATGTGCTGTCGCACCAGCCGCGGATCGCGATCGTTCAGTTCGGCATCAACGACGCAGCGGTGGATGTATGGAAGACCCCGCCGGCCACGCAGCCACGGGTTTCGCTGGATCGCTACGAAGCCAACCTGCGGCATTTCGTTCAAACGCTGAAATCCCGTGGCGCGCTCGTCGTGCTGATGACGCCCAACCCGCTGCGTTGGACGCCGAAATTGAAGGAAATGTATGGCCGCCCGCCTTATCAGCCCGACGAGCTGGATGGATTCAACGGGCTGCTCATGCGGTACTGCGAAGCCGTCCGCCGCGTCGCGCGCGACGAGCGGGTGGACTTGATTGACGTGCAGCGGGCGTTTTTGCTCCGGGCGCAGCAGCCGGGCTTGAGCGCGGATGCATTGCTCTCCGACGGCATGCATCCCAACGACCAGGGCCAGCGCCTGGTGGCCGATCTTTTGCGCGATCGGATTCTCGCCCTGGCCAAGAGTCATCAGTTGCCGATCAGCGAAGGGCCGCGTTTCGAAACCTTCACGGCCATTCCGTCGGGCGGACAGGAGTTCAAGCAGAACTCATACCCAACGGTAGCGGCGCTCGCCGACGGCCGCCTGTTTCTAACCTGGGAGGCGAGCTCCGGCCAAACGAGCAACACGCGCATCGTCGGGGCGTTCTCAAGCGACGGCGGACGCACCTGGGGCCGGCCAGAGACGATCATCGACACGCCGCTGATGGACTGTGATCCGACGATCATCCTCGCGCCCGATGAGATTCAGGTCTATTCGACCACGCGCCCGCATCCGGAGATCGTGTATACGGAAATGTGGAAATCCTCCCGCAAATTCAACGGGAGCACTTGGAGCCAACCCATCAAGATGCCGGCTCATCACAAGTATGAGGTTGGAAAAATCCACATCGGCATGACGCTTTCCGACGGCACTTTGCTCATGCCTTATAGCTGGGACGTTCTGCTGGAAGAAGCCAGGCCCGTCGCTGGGGAAGGCACGATGCAGCTCAAGTCCGGCGTGTTGCGTTCGCGCGATGACGGCAAGACCTGGGCGCCCGGCGGCGACATGTTTGTCGAAGTTCCTGTGAAAAAGTCGGCTCGCGGCACGGGTGGAGTCTGCGAGCCGGCAATGGTGCTGCTCCCGGGCGGCGAGATCTTTGCACTGCTGCGCACATCGGACGCCTGGCATTATCAGAGCCGCAGCCGTGATGGCGGGCTGACCTGGGACATCCCGACGCCTTCGCCGCTGGCGGGGCACAACTCTCCCTCGGCCTTGTGGCGCCTGCGCGATTCAGACGACGTGCTGGTGGTGTGGAACAACTCTCCGCTGAATCGCTGGCCGCTGGACGCCGCCATTTCGACCGACGGCTGCAAGACCTGGTCAATTCCGCGCACCCTGGCAAACGTGCCAGGCTTTCAGAGCGCTTATCCGACCGCGACCCAAGCGGACGATGGCACGTTGATCGCGATTTGGTTTCAGATCCTGCCCGGCAACGCGCGCGAACTTCGCATCGCCCGTTTCAATCGCCAGTGGCTCATGGCGGGGGGCTGAAACGAGACCCAAAACGGGGACGCAGCTCTCTCTTAAAGAACGTCGGGCAGTAGCTGGGCTTGGCGGAAAAAGCCG
>DATCFX010000898.1:0-1756 GCA_036509275.1 Pirellulales bacterium
GCAGCCGGCCAAGACTCCGGCCTCCGCGCTGCTCAAAGTGGACGTGAGCCAGGGCCAGCCCGCCGACGGCGCCGATGGCCCGCTGCTCAAAGGTCTGGAAACGCCCGGCAAGACGTTTGCTTCCGCCTCGGGCAGCACGAGCAGGGCAATCGATCCCGCCGGCAGCGAGTCGCCCCCGCTGGCTGAAGAGATTCGCACGCCCAAACGCAGCCTGGCCCGATCGCGCGGCAAAGATTGGAGCTTGCCCGACGCTCAGCGCGCGGGCGTGGCCGTGACCCGGCCGATCCGCGTGCGTTGCTACGGCGACCACCTGGTCGTGATGCGCGAGCCCGGCGAGCGGCTGCCCAGCCAGGTGCTGGCGTTGGATTACCGCACGCAAGATGCCGTCGATTCGCTCGTGGCGACCATTCGCCAGAGTATCGATTCCTGGGGCATCGCAGGGCGCGGCATGTATTGGCGGCCGACGCTGGTGATCGAAATCGCGCCGGACGGAAAAGCTCGCGCCGCCGATCTTCGCGAGTTGCTCACCGACAGCGGCCTCGACGTCCGTGAAAAGGATCTGGCGGCCTCGCCGGCTGCTGCTCCGCCCCGGTATTGATCGAAGCCGGGCTCATCCAGGGGAGAGGGTTGGACACATGCCACGCAAAAAGCGCGAGGAGGGCGAAGCGTTCGGCAGCGATTCGTTCCTCGACATCGTGGCCAACATGGTCGGCATTCTGATCATCCTGGTGATCGTCGCCGGCTTGCGTGCCCGGCGGGCCGACAACGGCGCGGCCGTCGACAATACCGCGCTGGCCGGCCAGGTCGAGTCGCTGGCCATCGAGACCCGGAACCTCGAAGGTGAAGTGCTCAATCTCTCGAAAGAGATCGAAGCCATCCAGGAAACCGATTCGCTGCGCCATCTGGAGCGAGACACGCTGGCCTTTGCCGTGGCCGCCTGCCAGCGCGATCTCGACGAGCGCCGCAAAACGCTGGACGTCCACGCTCGCGAGCAATACGACTTGACGCGCGCTCTGGCGCAAGCGGAAGACGGCCTGGAGCTCGCGACGACCGAGCTGGCCCGCTCGGTGAACGTCGTGCCGGAGGCGGTGAACAAGATCGAGACCTATCCCACCCCGATCAGCCGCACGGTGCTGGGCCGCGAGATTCACTTCCAGCTCAAAGGCGGCCGGGTCACCCTGGTTCCGATGGAAGAACTGGTCAAACTGTTCGAGATCGACGCCCAGGACAAAATCGAACGCTTGCGGCACCAGGCCACGATTGTCGAAACGATCGGGCCGCTGGACGGCTTCTGGCTGCGATACACGCTGGAGCGCATCGACGTGCCGATGCCCGGCGGCGCCACCGCGTCGCGGTTGGCCTACGGCTTCAAGCTCTACCCGGCCTCGCCCGACCTGGGCGAAACCTGCGACGATGCGCTGCGTTCCGGCTCGCAATGCCGCACGGCGCTGGCCAAGCTGCCCACGTCCGGCACGACCGTTACGCTCTGGACCTACCCCGACAGTTTTGCCGCCTTTCGCGCCCTCAAGAAGGACCTGTACCTGCTCGGCTTTTCCGTAGCCGGGCGTCCCATGCCCGAGAACCAGGCGATCGGCGCCTCGCCGAACGGATCGAAATCGTCAGCCGAGTAAACCGCCCGTCCCGCCCGTAGGTGCCGCGATCCGAGCGGCAGCCCTCCACCAAGGATCGACCGAAAAATAACTTCTCCGCAACTCCTCTCCCCTTGCGGGAGAGGGCAGGGTGAGGGGCCGGGAAA
>DATCFX010000899.1:0-8373 GCA_036509275.1 Pirellulales bacterium
CGCCGGCCGGCGGCATTTGTGCGGCGCTGGTGTGGATTGCCAAAATCTTCGCGGATCGGATTGCCAGTGAGCAGCACGCGACCGGCGGTGCGTGGCAGCCCGGCTCGGGCCTCCTCGAAGGCCAGGCAAATGAGGCTCGCACGCGGGGCGAGCCAGCGATTGGCTCGGCCGGCAACGGCATTCTGCTCCAAGAGCACCAGCGGAATCCGCGCCGCAGCAGCCGCATGCGCCAAGGGCACGCTAGCAAAGCCGCCCAGCCCGACGACCACATTCGGCTGTTCGGCGGCGAGCAAGGCTCGCGCCCGCACCCGGCCGCGGATGTGGGCCGTCATGAACGAAACGAGCCGGTCGGGCCGCAGGCGAAACGGCCGGCAATCGATCGCCAGATAGCGGTATCCGGCCTCGGCCACCAGCCGGCGTTCCAACTCGCGGCCGCTGCCGGCGAACGTGATGCGGGTGCCGGGCGCCGATTTGACCAGGCTCGCCGCCACGGCCAGGCCGGGGAACAAATGTCCGCCGGTGCCCCCGCCGGAAAAGACGACGTGGTTCGAGAGCTGTTGGGCCATGCCGCGTCTCGCTAGGGTTTCGCCCAATGGATCGACCGAAAAATGGCTTCCGTTTTTTTCCGCCCCCCTCACCCCACCCTCTCCCGCAAGGGGCGAGGGGGTTGCGGAGAAGCCATTTTTCAGTCGATCCACGCCGGCCAGTCCAACATCCCGACCAGGGCGCAGACCAGTCCTGCCAGCCAGAAGCGCGCCACGATCCGCGTTTCGGGCCAGCCCTGGAATTGAAAGTGATGGTGCAGCGGCGCGCAGCGAAAAACCCGCTGCTTGCGCCATTTGAAATAGCCCACCTGCACGAGCACGCTGACCGCTTCGGCCACCAGCACGCCGCCGATGGCCAACAGCCGAAGCTCTTGCCCGAGCAGCAGCGCCATGAGTCCCAGCATGCCGCCCAAGGCGAGCGAGCCGGTATCGCCCATAAAAACCCGCGCCGGGTGGCGATTGAACCACAGAAAACCGAGCGTCGCGCCGCACGTGGCCGCGGCGATGACCAGGCAAGTGCCCGCCCCCGCGCGATACGCGATCCAGGCCCAAGCGGCCGCGGCCACCGCGACCAGTCCGCCGGCCAGACCGTCCAGGCCATCGGCCAGATTAACGGCGTTGGCCGTGGCGACCAGCACGAGCGTGGCCCAGGGAACGAACAGCCAGGCCGGGGCAGCGGCCGGCTGCCATCTGGCGACGAGCATCGCGAGGATGCCGCCGGCGGCCAGTTGCCCGGCGAGTTTCGCGCGGACGGAGAGCCCGCGGCAAGGCCCACGCGTTTTCAACCAATCGTCCAGCATTCCCAGCGAGGCGAAGCCGGCCAGTGCAAGCAGGGCCAGCCAGAGTTGCGGGTCGTGAGGATCGCCCAGCGCCAGCAACGTAATGGCGAGGCTGGCGACGATGAACAGGCCGCCCATCAGCGGCGTGCCGGTTTTAGCGGCATGGAGCTGTTGCAGCGTGGGAGAATCGCTTCGGTTACGTTCGCGGCAGTGCGCAGCCAGCCAGGCAATCGTCGGGCGCCCCAGGAGCAGGGCGAGCGTCAGGCTGAGGAGGAAGGGGAGCAAGAAATGAGGAAGTCGGAATGATGAATGATGAATGGAAAACGGGAACAACGACGCGTCAAAAACAAGTGGGCGGGCCGAACGGGAATTGTTCGGCGCCGCCCACTGGTGTTCCCTGAACCGCCGGAGCGGCTTGCGCCGCTCCGGCGGTCAGTCATAAAGCTCCACCGAGAAGCACTTGCCGGAGCGATCGACCCAGTAATCGCAGCCGGCAAGTTAAATGCTCCTACCCAGGAGGGAGGGCGGCGACCCAAGTTCCCGCAAACTTAAGTCACCTGCGGTGGAGCTTTCAGCTAGTTTGTTGTGCGGCTCGTTTCCTTCGCTGAGTTGGACAATTCTTTCGAAAACTGCTCAGGATCGAACGAAAAATAACTTCCGTTTTTGCCGGCCCCTCTCCCTGCCCTCTCCCGCCAGGGGCGAGGGGTTGCGGAGAAGTTATTTTTCGTTCGATCCTCACGCCGCTTTTGCCAAAAATTCGACGCAGCGGTCCATCTCCGTGGCCCGCGAGCCTTTGACCAACACCACGTCGCCGGGAGCCAGCAGGCGGTTGACATGCCGCGCGGCATCGTCGGGCTCGTGACAGATAATTGTCCGTGCGGGCGACATGCCTGCCGCCTGGGCGCCGGCGGCAACTTCGTCGGCAAATTCGCCGCATGCCACCAGCACGTCGGCCCCGCAGAGCGTGACGACTTCGTCGCCCAGCGTGCGGTGCAGCTTGATCGATTCGCGGCCCAGCTCACGCATGTCGCCGCAGACGACGATCCGCCGGCCAGGCGAATCGAAATCGCGCAGCAACTCCAAAGCGGCCCGCATCGCGGTGGGATTCGAGTTGTAGGCGTCGTTGATCAGCGACGCCCCACGCACGCCGCTGACTTCGCAGCGCATCGGCGGGCAATGGAACTCGGCCAGTGCGGCGGCAATCTCCGCGTCGCTCAAGCCGAATTCGCGGCCGACGGCCACAGCCGCCAGCACGCTCACCACGTGATGCCGGCCCCAGATCGGCACGCGCAGCGGTTGCTTGCCGACAAACAAGTCGAGTTGGCCGTTGGCGCTGCGAATGCGCGTGGCCGTAATATCGTTGTCCAGTCCACGGCCGACCCAGACGGTGCGAACGCCGGGCCGCACGGCCAGCCGCCGCAACTGCGGATCGTCGCCATTGAGCACAGCCAGACCGCTCATCGGCAGGGAGCCGAGCAACTCGGCCTTGGCCGACAGAATCGCTTCACGGCTGCCGAATCCGGCCAGGTGCGCCTCGCCGATGCGCGTGATGACGCCGATGTGCGGAGCGGCCAATTCGGACAAGGCTCGAACTTCGCCGACTGCACTGGCGGCCAGTTCGAGCACGGCGTAATCCTGCTCGGCAGACCAGGCCAGCATGCTGAGCGGCACGCCGAGATGATTATTATGGTTGCGGCGGCTGGCGGTGCCCTTGTACGAGCGAGCGAGCACCTGGTCGATCAGTTGCCGCGTCGTGGTCTTGCCCACGCTGCCGGTCACGGCCACCACGCGGCCGGCAAAATGCTCGCGTCGCCAGGCAGCCGCATGCCCCAGGGCCTCGACCGCATCGCGGACGATGATCGCGAATTTGCCGTCCGGCGTCTCAACTGAAGCATCGGCCGGCAGTTGATCGGTCACCACTCCAGCCGCGCCGCGGGCAAACGCCTCGGCCACGAACTGCACGCCGTGCGTGCGGTGGCCGCCGAGCGTCCAGAACACGTCGCCCCGGCCGGCTTCACGGCTGTCGATGACGAAGCCGCCCGAGAGCGGCTCATCGGCAGCCGGCGGCGCACTGTTGTGCCAGCGTCCGGAGGTGGCGGCGAGCAGTTGGTTGGGCGTCAAGCGAGTCATGGCGGTCCGTATCGTCGTTCAGTGGTGGACAGTGAATCGGTTCAAGCGCTGGCCCGATATCCCAGCGGGCGCTGGGCCGACTCGTAGAGCCAGCGGCAAGCGACCTCGCGGTCGTCGAACTCGTACACCTGTTGGCCGATGATTTGATAATCTTCGTGACCCTTGCCGGCGATCAGCACGCAATCGCCGGCTCGGGCCTGCGCCAGGGCGAAGCGAATGGCTTCGGCCCGATCGACAATCGCCTGCACGCGTTCGGGTCGGCGAATGCCACGCATGATCTGAGAAATGATTTCCCGTGGTTCTTCGCCGCGCGGATTGTCGCTGGTGACCACGGCCAGATCGGCGCCCCGGTCGACAGCTTGCCCCATCCACGGCCGCTTCGAGCGATCGCGATCGCCGCCGGCGCCAAACACGCAAATCAACCGACCGTCGGTGACTTCGCGCAGCGTGCCCAGCACGCCGGATAAGGCGTCGGGCGTGTGGGCGTAATCGACAAACACGCCGAACGGCTGGCCGCACTCCAACCGCTCGAGGCGGCCCGGCAGGCGATCGATCGCCTCCAAACCGCGAACAATCGTGTGCAGATCGATGCCGTAAGTGAAACCAACCGCGGCCGCCATCAGACAGTTGTAAATGTTGTGCCGGCCGATGAGCGAGCTGCGCACCGCAATGGCCTCGTCGCCCAGCGACAGCAGAAACGTCTGTTCGCTACGGCACTGCTCCAGCGGCGTGGCGCTGATCTCGGCCGGCGAATCGAGGCCCACGGTCAAACACGGTCCGTCCACGCGATCGAGATACGCCAGGGCCACCGGGTCGTCGGCGTTGACGATCGCAAACCCTTCGGGCGCCAAGTGCTCGAACAGCCGGGCTTTGGCGCGGCGATAGTTGCCGTGCGTACGATGAAAATCGAGATGGTCGTGAGTCACGTTGGTAACGCAGGCGGCGTCCAGTTCGACACCGGCGATGCGCCCGAGTGCCAGGGCATGGCTCGAGACCTCGATCGCGGCGTGCGTGCAGCCGTTGGCTTCCAGACGCGCCAAGGTTGGCGCCAGCACATGGGCCGGCGGCGTCGTCCAGCGGGCGCGCGTGACTTCCGCCCCATCGAAATAACCCAGCGTGCCGACAATGCCCGACCGGTAGCCGGCCGCATTCAGAATGCTGGCGACCAGGTAGCTGGTCGTGGTCTTGCCGTTGGTTCCGGTGATGCCGATGACTTTTAGCCGCCGGCTCGGATTTCCGGCCAGCGCCTGGCACAACCGCCCGCAAGCAGCATTGATTTCGCTCACCACGCACACCGGCACCCGGCAATCGGGCAGCGGGCGATCGGAGAGCACGGCCGCCGCACCGGCGCTGATCGCCTGGGGGACATACTCACAGCCGTCGGCCCGCGAGCCGCGCACCGCCACAAACAGATCCCCCTCGCGGCAATGCCGCGAATCGACCGCGCAGCTGCGAACGCGGACATCCTCAGCGCCGAGAATCTCGGCGTCGGGAAACAATTCCCGCAAGCTGATGCCGTGGCCGCGTGCGGCAGAATCTGCCATGGCGGAAGGCCTCCATGCCGTCGCCGTGTGCAACAAAAAAGCTTTGAATTGCGAACCGTTGGGGTCTCGGTCCGAATTGAGGCGGGCATTCTGGCGATTTTGTTTCTCGTGTCAAGCCCGCTCGGCAAGCGAATGAAACTCCAATTCGGAGCCGGGGTGCCGCTGCTGGCATGTCCAGCCGTGCGAGGGTCGACCAAATAGCGTCGCTCCAATTGCCCAGGCAGAAGCAACCGGCATCCGCGTCTTGCAGACGTATTCGCTTCTCACATACTGGTAGCCACGGACACCAAACCCGTGGTACAACAACCCCGTGGACATGCCTGGAGTCTCCTGTCTGAAGCCGTTTTCACGACTCCAGACAGAACCAGCATGTCCGCTTTTTTTCAAGCCCGCGCGAGCATCAGCCCGGATGAACCAACAATTATGACTCGGCGCTTGGATTTTCGCAGCGATACGGCCACCAAACCCACGCCTGCCATGCGGGCCGCCATGGCTGCGGCCGACGTGGGCGACGACATGACCGGGGAAGACCCGACCGTCAACCGCCTCGAACAGCGGCTGGCCGAGATGCTGGGCAAGGAAGCGGCCATGTTCGCCCCCTCGGGCACCATGACCAACCAGATCGGCGTGCGGGTCCACTGCCAGCCGGGCGACGAGTTTCTGTGCGAGGCCCAGTGCCACATTTTCAATTACGAGCAGGGCGCGTTCGCCCAACTCAGCGGGCTGGTGGCCCGTACCGTGGAAGGCGAGTTCGGCGTGCTGCGGCTCGAGCAGCTCGAGAACCTGATCCGGCCCACGGACATGCACCAGACCCGCACGCGGCTGGTATGCCTGGAGAATACCCACAACCGCGGCGGCGGCCGCGTGTTGCCCTACGACGAACTGGCGAAGATCTGCGCCTGGGCCCGCGAGCACGGGCTGGCGACGCACCTGGACGGCGCGCGGCTGTTCAACGCGGTGGTGGCTACCGGAATCCCCGCCACGCAATGGTCGCAGCACTTCGATACGGTCAGCGTGTGTTTCAGCAAGGGGCTGGGAGCGCCGGTCGGTTCGGCCTTGGTCGGCCCGGCGAATCTGATTGCCAAAGCGCGTCGCGTGCGCAAACTGTTTGGCGGCGCCATGCGGCAGGCCGGCATCATCGCGGCCGCTGCGCTGTATAGCCTGGAAAACCACATCGATCGCCTGGCAGACGATCATCGCCATGCGCAGGTGTTGGCCGCGGCCATTCGCAAGATCGAGGGCTTGGAGCTGCGGCCGGAAAAAGTCGACACCAACCTGGTGATCTTCCGCGTACACCCGCGGCTGGGCACCAGTCCCGAGCTCGTGGCCCGGCTGGCCGAGCGCGGCCTGCTGATGGGCGCCTTTGGCGGCCAGTTGATCCGGGCCGTCACGCACTTGGACGTCTCGCGCGAGGACGTCGACCAGGCCGCAAAAATCCTGGCCGAAGTGGTGGCCGAACCAGCGGGCGCGAAGTCTGCCTCCAGCACTGCGGCGCCGCGCTCGGCGTACGCGTAGGTGCTCAGAGCTGCCAGGTGTCGAACAGTTGCGAGCGCAGCTTTGACCAGTCGGCCGAATTTTGCGGCTGCTCGCTCTTGGTCTTCAGTTCGACGACCCATTGATCCATGCGCCGCAGCCGTTCGGCCAGAATCTGCACGACGTTGACCGTCAGCTTGCAGGCCAGCGACGATTGGCTGTTGACCAGGTCATTGTACTGGGCACGCGTGAGATGCAGCAGCTTGACGCGCGTTTGGGCCCGCACCGCGGCCGAGTGCGGCGCGTCGTGAAAGAACGACATTTCGCCGAAGTTGCTGTGCTCGCTGAGCACGGCCAGCACGGTCGGCACGGGACCGCTTTTGCCCTGCTCGATGTACTTGATGACTTCGCAGCGGCCTTCCAGGAGCACCCACAGATGCTGGCTGTGCTGGTCCTGCTCGATGACGAACTCGCCCGGTTCGAACGTCGCCACCGCGGCTACTTCTTCGAGCCGTTTGAACTCGTCGTCGCTCAAGCCGGCGAACAGTGGAATTTGCTTGAGTTTTTCCTTGCCCAACGCGATGCCCATCAGCTAATCCCTCCCAGGATGGTCGCTCGCCCAACGCGGCCGATCCCCAAGATGTAGGCGGCGGTTCGCAGCGTCACTTTGCGCTCGACCGACACTTGCCAGACACGCTCGAAGCTCTCGGTCATGACGCGGTCGAGTTCCTGCCGCACGCGGTTCATGCCCCATTGATAATGTTGGCGGTTCTGCACCCATTCGAAATAACTGGCCGTCACGCCGCCGGCGTTGGCCAGGATGTCGGGCACGAGCACCGTGCCGCGCGCGTCGAGGATTTCGTCGGCGTCGGGATACACGGGCGCATTGGCTGCTTCGATGATAATCGGGGCCTGCACCTTGGCGGCATTTTCTTTGCGCAGCACGCCGCCCAGCGCGGCCGGGATCAAAACTTCGACGTCCAGTTCCAAAAGCTGCTCGTTGGTGAGCCGCTCGGCATCCTGATAACCGACCAGGCTGCCGCGGTGTGCCAGCGAATGACGCAGCACTTCGGTCATGTTCAAACCTGCCGGATTGTAATACGCGCCGCTCACGTCGCTGACGGCCACGACCCGACACTCGGCATCATCCAGAAACTTGGCCGTGTGCGAACCGACATTGCCGAAGCCCTGGATGGCGACTCGCGTGGCCGACGGTTTGCGTCCCAATCGCCCCAGGGTCTTGAGCGTAATCGTGCCCACGCCGCGTCCGGTGGCCTCTTCGCGCCCCGGCAGGCCGTGCATTTCGACTGGCTTGCCCGTCACGACGGCGGGGCTGAAGCCGTGGTACTTGCCGTATTGGTTTGCGATCCAGGCCATGACCCGATCGTTGGTCCCCATGTCGGGGGCCGGAATGTCGGTGTCGGGCCCAATCACGTCGTGGATGCCGTCGATGAACTTGCGGGTAATCCGCTCCAGTTCGCGCTCGCTCACCCGGGACGGGTCGATGGCGATGCCGCCCTTGGCGCCGCCATAGGGAATGTTGACGACGGCCGTCTTCCAAGTCATCAGGGCTGCTAGCGAGCGGACTTCGTCCAGGTCCACGTCCGGATGAAAGCGCAGGCCCCCCTTCATCGGCCCGCGCGAATCGTCGTGCTGCACGCGGTAGCCGATATACGTGGCGATTTCGCCGTTGTCGCGCTCGATCGCCACCTGCACTTGCACTTCGCGTTTGGGCGTGACCAGCAGGCGGCGGATGTTCTCGCTCAGGTCGATCTGGTCGGCCGCGCGATTGAAGTAAAGCTGGGTCGAGTCAAAGGCTTTCATCCAGCCGGCTCCAGGTGCAGGGCGTGCGGATTGGCGGCGCGGGTTCCCTGGCAGCGAAACCCATTGGGGGGCCGCGCT